>JAFTBD010000018.1 GCA_017455385.1 Clostridia bacterium | reverse complement strand
AGAGGGAAAGTTGTCCGTTCTCGTAGGCATAGTCGGGATCTTTGCGCATATAGAACGCGGTGCCCTGCTTGGTGACGAAGAGGAATTCTTCCCTAGTCTCCACGATCTTTTTCAGAAGGTCGTAGCTGACCTCGATGCCCTGCTCGCCCTTGCTGCTCTTGCAGAGCTCGTCGAAGCCGTCTTCGTGAAAGCGGAAGACGAAAACCATTTGCCCGCGGAGAGCGAGGATCTGCCCGTAGGTCTTTTTCAGCGACATGGGCTGGAAAATAAATTTCATCGCGTTGATGAGCACGAGGACGATGACGCCGAATATCAATATGATGGGCGCACGAAAGAAACCGTACACGACGATCATGCCCGCACCGAGCAGCATCGCCACGGCATACATGATCCATTGCGAGAGACCGACCATAAGCATATTGAAACGCTTATGCGCCCTGTAATCGAAAACTGTGGTATTTTCACAAATGATCGGCTTTTCCATACTCATACTGCTATTCTCCGTGACTTATTCTATCATATGCGGATACTGCCCGTCAAGGACGCTATTCCAAGGACCAATCCACCGTCTCCCCGAAGCGAGCGAGGAACTCATTCGCCTTGGAGAAATGACGACACCCGAAAAACCCCGCATACGCTGACAAGGGACTGGGATGCGGCGCCTGCAAGACCAAATGACGCGATCTGTCGATGAGGCTCGCTTTACTGCGCGCATTGGAGCCCCACAGCAAGAATACCATCGGGCGCTCCCGCTTGGACAAAAGCTGTATCACGTGATCGGTGAAGGTCTCCCATCCATGCCCTTTATGAGACAAGGGATGTCCGAGCCTGACGGTCAGCGTCGTATTCAAGAGGAATACACCCTGCCGCGCCCACTTCTCCAGATACCCGTGAGCGGGCGGAACGAAGCCGATGTCGTCGGATAGCTCCTTGTAAATATTCTTCAAGGACGGAGGCACGTCGATGCCTTTCCGCACCGAGAAACACAGCCCGTGCGCCTGCGAAGGACCGTAATAAGGATCCTGCCCCAAGATGACGACCTTCACGTCCTCGTACGCGCAATATTTGAAGGCATTGAAGATATCCTCCATCGGCGGGCAAATGTCTTGAGAACGATATTCCGAGACGAGAAAAGCGCGCAGCTCCTTGTAATACGGCTGCTCCCATTCCCCTTTCAAGAGTTCATCCCATGAATTACCGATATGTACCATATAATAAGTATAACACATACCTATCTTTTTGGAAAGAAAGAAAATACGATTGACTTCACCTAACGAAAATCATATAATAGCAATATGCGGGAGTCGTTCAATGGTAGAGCACCAGCTTCCCAAGCTGGCTTTCGCGGGTTCGATTCCCGTCTCCCGCTCCATAAGGCACTCATTTATGAGTGCTTTTTATTTTTATAAAGGGAATCGAATAGGGAGCCGCGAGGTACGAGCGCTTCACACCGTGAAGTGAAAAGGCTTGGATGCCTTTTCAGCGGGTAGGCCCGCAACAAGCGGGGATTCCCGTCTCCCGCTCCAAATACAGATCTGCCGTGACTAAGAAGTCACGGCTTTTTCTTTATCGCAGAAAAGAGCATATAATGCTCGAAGATGCGATAAAAGGAAAGAAGACCCGTGCAAAGCGCGAGACTGAGCCTCGACATTGGAGGCACACCACACCGTGCAGGTGTAGGGAATATTACCGTCAGTGCTTATAAATCCGCCACGCACCTCAAAAACATTCAAAAAGACCGCACTCTTATCGGAATGCGGTCCTTTCTTGCCTTATAAGGAAACAGTCTGTCGGAATTATTCCGCGATCTCGTAGATACTGACCTGTTTCTTATCCTTGCCTACTCTCTCGAAACGGACGATGCCGTCCTTCAACGCAAAGAGGGTGTCATCCTTGCCACGACCGACATTGACACCGGGATGGATCTTGGTGCCCCTCTGTCTGACGAGAATATTGCCCGCGAGAACAAACTGACCGTCCGCGCGCTTGGTACCGAGCCTTTGCGCCGCACTGTCTCTACCGTTCCTCGAGCTACCTACGCCCTTCTTATGAGCGAATAATTGCAACTTGATAAACATATCACTTTACCTCCACTTTAATGTACTCCGAATAGCCTTCCGCCAGATCCTTCACGCTTTCGTAAAGCGTATTCAGGATGACGTTGCAGTCATGCCTCTCGGCATCGGACATCTTGTCGGGAAGGACGATCATGAGCGCGCCCTTCTCCTCATCGATGCGGTGATCGGCTTTGACCCCGACGACCCTGATGAGACCGAGCAATGCGCCTTGTATCAGTGCCGATAACCCTGCGCATACGATATCCGCGCCGCTCTCGGCATATCCCGTGTGTCCCTTGGACTCTATTCGGACGAAATGTTCGCCTCGTTTATGAAATACCACCTGCGTCATTATTTAACGATAGACTTGATGAGTACTTTCGTAAACGGCTGTCTATGACCTTGACGCTTGCGCTCGTTCTTCTTCGACTTATACTTGAAGACGATGATCTTCTTGCCCTTGCCCTGCTCCAAGACTTCCGCCTCGGCATACGCACCGGCAACGGTGGGGTTCCCTGCGGAAACACCGTTCTCATCGCTGACCATAAGCACATCGAACTTCACAACGTCACCGACATTCGCGTCGAGCTTCTCGACCTCGACCTTCATGCCGCTCTCGACTTTGTATTGTTTTCCGCCTGTTGCGATAATAGCGTACATAGAATTTACCTCCTCTTACCAGTCTCGCTGAACGGGGTGAGCAAAAGCTACTTAGAGACCCATATCATGCGGCTCAAGCATTATCGTATCATTTTTACTCGTAGACTGTCAAATAAAAAAACGTGTATATAAGAAATATTTTCGCACGTGCACGTGAGGACAACTCAGAGCATTTTATACATCTTCTCGCGGTCGTCAAAGAAGGCAAGCGCACCGAGGGCGGGCGTGGTCTCCGGCGACTTGGGGACGTTCACCGCCATCTTCAATCTCTCCGCCAGGAAGTCGGAAAGCCCGTAGCTATTGGCGAAACCGCCCGTGAAGGTGATGCCTGCGTGATAGACGTCCATAATGAGTTTCTCCGGACACATCATCGATACGCTCTCCACGACGTCGGCAAGATTCAGCGCCACGTCGGAGAGCATCGGAAAGATCTCATTCGCGGTGATCTCAGCCTGATGCGGCGTGTTATCCACGAGATTCTTGCCCGAGACCTGTGCATCCACTAAGCGGTTATCATAGAAAGAACCTATCTTAATACGCAGTTCTTCCGCATGCACGGAGGAGATGCCCATTCGATAATTGTCCGCGATGTAGGCGCATATCTTGCGATCGGCTTCGATACCGCAGGTGGTGACGGAGCACCCGGTGATGATCCCCGTGGGGCCGACGATAGCAATGTCCGCGATGGACGCGCCGCAATTCACGATAAGATTGTAGTCGCTCGAAAGAAGCGCCGAGATGGCGATGGGCGTCTCCATCAAAATGGGGCTTTTCAGTCCCGCGGCGGAGAGCACATTCTCATAATTTTTCCGCTCCACGACGGAGATACCGCAAGAGATGACCGCGATGACTTCCAATTTCGGAGAGAGGAAACTGCGATGAGGCAAAGCCTTCTTCAGGAAGTCTTTCAGCATCAAGACCGCCGCTTCGGCATTCTCGATCACGCCTTCTTTTACGGGATGGACAAGGGTGGTGCCATGCGATCTGTCGCGGCTCTTCATATGCCTTTTTGCATCCAAGCCGGAGGCGATGAGCTTCAGTTTTCCGCGGCTTTTCGTCACGGCGACGACGGAAGGCTCGTTGAAAATGATGCCCTTCCCTCTGACCGCGATCACAGTCTTCGAATATCCGATATCCACAACTATTTCGTTACTGTACATCTTTCACTCCCATCTCTCGTAATGTCGTTCTGAGCTTCTCCACGGGAAGTCCCATGATACAACTGAAACTCCCTTCGTACCTATCCACCACCACGCCGTCCTGCACGCCGTAAGCGCCTGCCTTATCCAAAGGACGAAATTCTCGGATATACCGTGCAATATCCTCCTCCGACAGCTTCTTGAAACGGACGTAGGCTCTGTCATAAAAGACACGTTTTCTGTCCCCCATCCGCACGGCGACACCGGTATAAACGCTGTGGCGCGCACCGGACAGCTCCCGCAGCATTTCGGCGGCTCGTTCCTCCGTGAGCGGCTTGCCGTAATACTTCCCGCGATAATACACGAGAGTATCCGAACTGATGACGACAGTATTCGCGTCTGCGACGACGCCCTGCTGTTTCGCCTCGGCGAGCGCCATCACCCGAAGGTGCGGTCTGAGATATGACGAACGCTCCTCCGTGTCCGCAACAACGACATCGAAGGCTGGGAAAATAGTCTTCAGCAATTCTCGTCTTCGGGGGAGGCGGAACACAGGATAACATTTGTCATATCAATAGTATACTATATTGCAAAAATAAAGTAAAGAAGGATATTTCATCAATCGCGAACTTCGTCGGTTTGGTCGCATAGACGAGGTCGCCCCTGTCATACATTTAACTATGAAATGGTATAAAAGGACTATCGTCCTCGCGATCGGGCTCATGACAGAGCTCTTTTTCGCCGCAGTCTCGGCATTCCTTATACGGGCGAACGGCACTTGGGTGGAGTCCCTTGTACTCCCTTACTTCGCCCCTAGATCTCCCTTGCTCTTCGCCCTCCTCAGCGAGGCGGCGTATCTATTCTCCGCCTTCTCCCTTGCCGCCTATGCAGGCAACCGCGTCGACCTGCCGAAAGGGGTGATCTGTCTCGTTGCGGAAGGGGTGTCGGAGCTCGCCTTTCTCTCCTTCTTTTTCGAGCTGACATACGAGATCTCCTCCTTCTTTATCGCGACGGGGTGCATGATACTGTCTTTTATCAACTTGTGGATCTTCTCGAAAAAAGGCGTCGGCGCCGTCCTCCTCCGTCTTCCCGTCGTGCAGATAAAAGTGTACCTGTGGATGGTCGTATACGGCATCTTGACGCTGAATTTTACATAATCCTCGCTATCTGCGGAGAAAATACGGCAAACACTTGAAAAAACGTGCGAATATTGATATAATCAATATATGTTACTTGCGATGGACGTCGGAAATACCAATATCAAGCTCGCCCTATTCGACGGGAAGGAGATGCGCTCCAGTTGGCGTATCTCTGCCACGATCATTCGTACCGCCGATGAATTCGGCATCGCTTTCCGCGACCTTTTCAGCGCACACGGGTACGATTTCTCCGACGTGGACGGCATCATCATCAGCTCCGTCGTCCCCACCCTCAATTACACGCTCGAACACGCTTGCACCTATTATATGCACGTCAAGCCGCTGATGGTCTCTTCTCTCATCAAGACGGGCATCAAGCTGGACTACACCGTGCCGAAGTCTCTCGGCGCGGACAGGATCGCCTCATCCGTCGCCGCGTATGAGCTTTACGGCGGTCCCTGTATCGTCGTGGATATGGGCACGGCGACCACATTCAACGCCATCACGAAAGACGGCGTATTTCTCGGCGGCGCCATCGCCCCGGGCATGAAAACGAGTCTGGACGCGCTCGTTTCGCACGCGTCACAGCTCCCGCTCGTGGAGCTCTCGCTTCCCTCCTCCCCCATCGGCAAGAATACCATCTCGAATATGCAGTCGGGCATCATCTACGGATACCGCGGCTTGGTGGAGAATATTATCCGCGAGATCAAGAGAGAGCTCGGCGAAGACGCGAAGGTCATCGCGACCGGCGGTCTGACAAGCGTGATATTATCGGAAAAATCCGAATTCGTCGATCATTACGATCGTGCGTTGACACTAAAGGGACTGCAAATACTATACAGCCTGAATCGCTAATAGGAGGACATTATGAAGAAAGTAGGCATCGCCTTATTGGGGCTCGGCGTCGTCGGAAGCGGCACCTACCGCATCTTGGAGAGCAAGAAAGAGAAGATCATGCGTGACTACGGCGTAGATCTCGAAGTGCGCCACGTACTCGAGAAAGACACGACAAAAGCCGTAGCGCTCGGGATCGACCTATCCAAAGTATCTTGTGATATCAATAACGTCATAAATGACGATAAGATCGAAGTCGTGGCGGAATTTTTCGGCGGGATAGAGCCCGCACGCACCTTCCTGCTTGCCGCTCTGCGCGCGGGAAAGAGCATCGTTACATCCAATAAAGAGCTCTTCTCCAAGCATTGGCCGGAGCTCGAAGCCGCCGCGGAAGAAACGGGCGCAGGCATTTATTTCGAGGCGTCCTGCGGAGGCGGCGTGCCCATCATCCGTGCGCTTCATGAGAGTTGCCAAGGCAATGATATCTTGGAGATAAAGGGCATCGTCAACGGCACGACCAATTACATCCTCTCCAATATGAGCGAGCACGGAAGCGACTACGAAGACACCCTAAAAGAGGCTCAGAGGCTCGGCTATGCCGAGGCGAATCCTTCCGCCGACGTGGACGGTTTCGACAGCACGTACAAGCTGTCCATCCTATCCTCTCTCGCTTTCAACAAGCGCATCCCCTACACCTCCATCTACCGCGAAGGCATCAGCAAGGTGACCAAAGAGGACATCAAATTCGGAAAGGAATTCGGTTTCACCGTGAAGCTCCTCGCCATCAGCAAGAACGTTGACGGCAAGATCGAGGCGCACGTCTACCCCGCCTTCATCCCCGACGATCATCCCCTCGCGAAAGTCAGCGGCGCTTTCAACGGCATTTACGTCGTGGGCGACAACGTGGGCGAGCTGATGTTCTACGGCAAAGGTGCGGGCGACCTGCCCACAGGCAGCGCCATCGTCTCCGACATCGTGTACGCCGCGACGCGTTACGAACACAGGCGCTATCCTTTCATTTTGGAAGAAGCCGCGCAGAATTTCAATAACGACTTCGCGAGCGAGTATTACATCCGCCTCACCGTGAAGGATGAGACGGGCGTCCTCTCCACCATCACCGGTATCTTCGGCAAGGCGGGCATCAGCATCGACAGCATGGTGCAGAAAGCCGGCGTGAATGGCAAGGCGACCATCGCCTTCATCACGCAGAAGACAACCGAGCTCACCTTTAAAAAAGCGCTTGCCGAGCTCGAGAAAGCATCCTGCATCCATCAGGTCGACAGCATGATCCGCGTGGAAAAATAAGAAGCATACAACAGAAAGGCGTAGCCATTGGGGTCACCCCATCGCGGTTACGCCTTTTTTATCTTTTGACGTTCACATCAATCGTTATCGTCTTCCCCGTCCGTCGGTTTGTCGTCCTCTTCGTCTGTGAACATCGACGAGGATCTCGAAAGGACGAGATCATCCGAAGATGAAGCATCATCCGAAGTCGGGAGCTCGAGCTCGATCTCATCGCCCTCCGTCGTATCCGGCGTGGACGCGACCGGCTTCTTCTTCGTATCGTCTTCCTCCGAAGACGGCTGCGTCATCGCACCGGTCGGAATGAACGCCATCGGCCGACCCACTGTCGAACCGGAATTGGCTTTTTTCGCCTTCTTCTCCATCTCGCGACGAGCACGCTCTTCTTCTTGTTCGCGCTTGATGCGTTCCTTCTCTGCGCGCGCTCTCTCCTTCTCTGCGCGTTCTCTCTCCTTCTGTGCCGCTTTCTCCTGCTCACGTAATGCTTTCTTCTCTTCCTTGGTCATCTCCGCAGGCGCTTCTTCCGCGGCGGGAGCCTCCATCGCTGCAGCAGGGATGAAGACAGACTGCGCGGGCGTTCTTTCCGCTCCATCGGCAGGCTGGTCCTCGGCACCTTCGGACGGCGCTTCTGCCGTCTCGGGCTCTGCCTCTTCCGTCACGGGAACGGCTATCTCCTCCGACATCTCCGATTCGGAAGTATCTATCGGTAATTCTACGGAATCGTCATCCGCTACTTGCTCTTCGGTCGGGAGCTCGACGGAATCATCCGCGGCAGGGAGCGGCACTTCCGTATCTTCGGGAAGATCCAGTTCCACTTCATCGGAAGCTGTATCCGCCGCAGGGGCAGGCTTCGCACTCGTAGCCGCCTGCTTCTGCGCTTTCGCGCGTTTCGCCTCTTCCTTTGCTGCTTGTTTCGCCGCCTTCTTCGCCGCCTTTTCGGGCGTCATTGCCGTTTGTTTCTTGATGATATGCACAAGCAAACGAATGAGGAAGAACAGCGCAAGGGCTATCACGATGGCGGCTACGCCGAGCACGGCATAGAACCATTCTTGCACGACGCAAATGGCTACGTAATAGGCACCGTCGTCCTCATAGACAAGGTTCATTCCATCTTGCGAAAGGGCGAATGCCTTGGGACTGCCGTCCGCATACATCGCCACAGCCACATAGCCCGTACCCTTGAATTCCTTATCGATAGGCAAGACGATATCCACCGTTTCCGAAGGCTGTTCGCCGTTCGCGGTATTGAGCTTATAGAACTTGACGGGCTTATAAAGCATGATGCCCGCGAGGATATTCTTATTGGACGTATAGATCTCGTCCTCCTCCGACAATGCAACCGCCGTGATGACGTCTTGCAGGTATACGACAGTGATCGTTCCAGACTTCGTCTCGATGGCAAAATTAGGATCGGAAGTGACGTCACCCACAATGATGGGAGATACGACATTGTCACCCTTCCGGTATTCAAACTCCGCTTCGGTGGGCGCCGCATAGGTAACTTTCAGCTTGGAAAGCATGGTGGCAGAGAGCTTGTCGCCCGAAGCATTCAGATAGCTGACGGTCGGAAGAATATCCATACCGGTATTCTCGAAGGTAGCATCCTCGATGGCTACGACGATGGGACGCGGCTTGATCTCGAAGAACTTGGAATTCGCCGCCATATTCTCCACGTCGAAGTCGAAGTAACGAGAAACGTCTTTTCCCTTATCGAGCACGATGAAGGTGCCTTCGGAATTATCCTTGCAAATGATGTATTTGCCTGCGTCTTCCTGCCCTGCTCTGCGCCCTTCACGTCCGACAGAGGAATAGGGAGATAAAGTCAAACGACCATTTCCCAAACGTTCAAGACCTTCCTGCGTAACGGTAAAGGGTATGATAGGCTCGGAGTCACCGTAATACTTGGACGGGATCGCATCCGAATCGATCTTGACTTTGATCGTCGTCTTCGCAATGGTGAAAGTGCGTTCTTCCGTCGTAAACGAGAGATCGTAATTCGCGCTGACGTCTTCCTTTTTCGCATTCACCATGCGGACGGTCCCGCGCCCGATCACATAGACGAAAGGATCATCGGTGCCATCTGCCGCTTTCTTCGGCGTGCAGGACAACTCACCGATAAAGCGATCCCCATTCTGCGGATCCGTATAATAGAGATCGGTGACCGTCCTATTCGACTCGGGATCGAATACGCCGATGCGCTTCGAGTCGAAGCCATCCAAATAGGATGCGGTCTGATTGGGCGGCGAGATGACGAGACGCTTGGCATTGATGGTGAATTTCCCTTTCTGAATCGTCACGACGTAATTCGCCGAAACGTCGGCATCGGAAGAATTATGCACGGCGATGTCGGACGCCGTGATATCATAATAGCCGACGTTCTGTCCTTGCATACGCGCGATCGTGGCGACGATAGTATCACCGCTGACAAGGGATCCGGAAAGGATATCGAGCTCAAACGTATCGGGATCATCCTCACCGTAGACTTTGGAGTAAGACCTGATCTTCGCAGTCACGGTACGCTTCGTGATATGATACTTGATAAGGTTCCCGTTCCCGTCATACAGATCGACGTAGAGCTCCAAGAGATCGGACAAGGTCTTCCCTTCGTAGCTCATGCCTGCCCCTAAAGAAAGCCTATCCGTAAGAATATCGTAGGAACCGACGGAAATGCCGCTCTGACGATATAGTTCACCGGAGATCAGTTCACTCTCCGAAGAAACGGAGAACAAAGAACGGATCGTCTCCAAAGGAGACACGATATACTCGATGGTATTATCCACCGCGGAATAGTCGTATTGACGGCGCACTTCCTTCGGCTTGACCGTAAGGCGCGCACGCGTGATCATCGCAGAGAGCGCGGGATACTCCACCGTATAATACTTGGCGGAAGCATCCGTCAAGCGGAAGAATCCGCTCTCCCCTTTGTCATAGACGATGGAGATCGGAGCCGCATCGGGGAACTTGCTCTCGAAATGCCCGATCAACGTGCCCGTATAGACAGGCTGTTCCACGATGGCGCCGTAGCCCTCTTTCGCATTCAAAACGATCGTCCCCTGCAAGGAAGCATCCGTCGTACCGTCGAAGGTCTTGTCGGCAACGGTGATGCCAGAGACCAATAGGACCGCTTGCTTGATCTCATATGAGAAACGCGGCAACGTGGCGGCTTCCTGCTCCGTGGCGTACGAGGTGAAAGCATCGGCAAGGAGCACCTGCCCGTTCACGAGATAATCGGGAAGATCCTCCAAAAAGACGATCTCCGCAATATACTTACCGGGATCGGTGGGCACCTTCTCGTTCATCAGAACGTATTTGTCCCCCGACTCCTCGTAATAGCGAATGGAATAATGGGTGTCTTTGATCATGCCGACATAGGAATAGACGTCCGTCTCGGTCTCCGCCTCAAAGACGGGAGTGACAGACTTCGCCGTACCGTCATAATAGACCTCGGCGTCAATGCCCCAATCATTTGTCACCAATTCTTTTTGTTTGATGAAAGTATAGGTATAAACGAGGGTATCCCCCGCGGCGATATAATCAAAGGTGCCGTCATAAACGCCGTCGCATTCTCCGATATGATAGCCGGTATTCCGCTGGAAGGTAAAGGTGACGGTATAGGTGCCGGGGTCGCTGCGCTTCACCTTCAATCCGTTGGCGACGACCTCGGTGGAGACAGACTCTCCCGAATACGTGACTGTCGTGTCGTACACAATGGAACCTGCGGAGAACAAGCTCCCGCCGTAAATGAATGCGAGGTCGATGATCTTATAGAAAACAGTATCCTCGAAGACGTTCTCCACGGAAACGTGCGCCGCCAAATCGGTCTGCTGTTTGATGGAATATGCCTTGTCCACGTACGCGTGCTCACGAATGTGATCCAAAGGATCGCCGTCCTCATTGAAACCGTCCACGATAGTGTACTTAGTCTCCTCTGCTACACCATCTTTGAATACGACACGCGCGATATAATTCCCTTTCGCCGTCGGCGGTGTCGTGCTGTGATATTCGCCGTCGTGCGTACGCTTGCCCGTCTCCCTGATCACCGTATAGGAATAATAATCGATATAGTAATCAACGTCGAGAAGATACGGGAAGCCCAACAAGTCGGAAAGGTCGCGATCGAATTCTCCCGTCAGTGCGTTATACGCCTTAAAGGCGACACTCTCGACGCCCTTCGCCTCTCCCGTATAGAAGAGGTCATCCGTGAGATCGAATTCCACATTCACCTTGCACGGAGTGATCGTGAAGGATAAATAGGCTTTCCCGTCGACGAGGGACGCGACATCAGCGATCACGACGCCTTCCTGATCGCAAGCCGAAGCACCGATCAAAGCGACGTTGCTATTCTGCGCTTTGACGCAACAAAAATAAAGTCCGGGGTTTATCGGTGATACGGGATCGGGAGATGAGCGATCCAATAAATAGGTCACGTTCTCGGAGATATCCAAATATCCGCCCGGACATCCGAGCGTCTTGGACGCGTCATTGAGCGCCACCGCAGAGATGGGAGCATCGGAAGCGTATTTCCCCTTCTTGACGATATATTTGACGTCAATGGCAAAGGCGGAACCGGAATACATCGTGTCATAGCCCGTAGGCGCAGTGTAACGCACCTCCAGCTCCAACGCCTTGATCGTTAAAAAGAAGGCGGAATTCGACAACGAATAGCTTCTGACAAGGTCGGCGGCATGCGGGTCCGCACCGAAATCCAGCGCGAGCGTCGCAGCGTACGTGCCTACGTTCGTGGGCTCCGCAACGGGCGTCGCGTCGAGCGTATAGGCGAAGGTATGATCGCCTGCATAAGGTCTGTCATTCACGCGAAGCTCTACGGAAACGTCCTTGGACTCACCGTCATATACGAAATCATTCTTGTCCTTACGAGTCACTTTGACGGAGCGAGCCTTGATGACGAAGACTTGCTTCTCATACACGGCGCGTATCACGCCCTCCTGCCCCGGATCGCTACGCAAGAAGGTAACGAGACACTTATAGGTGCCGGCATAGACGGGATAGCCGCACGGAAGGTAATCTCCGCCGTCTTTATAGAAATAATCGACGGAATAATCCACGCCCTCAACGGGAGTGATGGCAACGCCCGCTTGGGTGAAAGTGACGGGAGGCAACTTCACACCGCCGTCATAGGTCAGGTCCAACTTGGTGGCGTCGATAAGGATGGTCGCCTTCGTCTCGTTATTCGCGAAATGGTAAACGGCAACGTCCGACGCCTTCACGTTATACTTCACGTACGGCACCTTAAAGACGATCATCGCCGCATAAGTGCCGACCTCGGTCGGCTGAGGCGTGACGTTTGCGTCGCCGAGCTTATGGAAAAGGTCGCCGTTCGAGACGGAATAATAAATGAGGTCGTAGTCCGTCCCTTTCGTCAGAGGGAGAGGACCCTGCACGTCTTCCGCCAATGCGGTGACGGTGCCATTCTCATATGCTACGCCGAAAGAAGCATAACGAACGTCGAACGCTCCGCAATAGACATAACCTGCCAAGACGTTGAGGTCGTCCACGTCATCGTCGAACGTGACCGCGAAGGTGTAATGCCCGACCGCTTGCACAGCGACTTCAAGCCCCGCTTCATTATAATACTTCACTGTATATTTGCCGTCGATCAAGACGGGATCGATCGGCTCATTCGAGAGGGTGACGAATTTCAGCGGCTCGATGGGCGAACCGGTAAAGATGAAGACAGCGTCGTCATTCACGGGCTTGACACGGAGACCGCCCGCAATAACTGAGATGTCCTTCTCGATCAAGATCGTACTCGGATCGATGGAATAATTGCCGATCTGCACGGCATTCTCGATGCCCGATTTCAAGGCGACGCGCACCTTGTATTTGCCGACGCCTGTCATGGAAGAGCCCCACGTGCCGTTGCTGTATTTATAGTAAGTCGTCTCGTATTTCTGCTCCGCCACGTTCATGAACACATTCGCATCCGCCGAGCCGTCCGTGATGGCGAATGATGTGACCAAGAAAAACACCGTGTCGCCGCCGGCAGAATTATCGACGATGACGGAAGTCAGGTCGTAGTCTCCGTTGACGCGGAAGCTCACGGAATAAGGGATCTCTCTCACCGTGAAGGGAAGATCCACGACGTCGCCGCTCTTCATACCATGAGCGTCGTCGTCAGCGCCGTATGTAACGCGATAGATGTACTGCCCTGCCGCAAAGCCCGAATAACGATGCGTGCCTTCCGAACGAACAAAGCTATAGAACGTAGTATCGGCGGAATTTGTTTTCTTATAAACTGCGGTGGCATACGAAACGGAAGGCGCGGCGCTCAAGGTGATCTCGGTCGTCGTGTCGTCAACGTAAATGGATGTTTTATTCAGAGAAAGCTCCGTCGAGGGATCGGAGACCGTGAATTCACGGCGAAGAACATAGGGATCCAAGCCCTCACGCGTCAAGCAGGTACGGGAAAGCGCTTCGGTCAGCTCGGGCGCGTCATCGAAAGTAACGTTCAAACGATATACGCCCGAAACGTCGATGGCGACCGTAGGCGTGAAGACGCCCGTATCGAGCCGATCGAGCGAAAGGGAGTAGTGGGTGTCTTTCGTCAGAAGTGTCCCGCCGAGAATGACCTTCGCACCGTTTGTAATACTGTCGTACAGCGACGCGGAACGAGTCGGGGATGCGACTTCATCCAAAGCGGGAACGAATAAAGATACGTTCTCGGGCACGATGGAGAATGTCGCCTCCGCGATGGGCTCCCCTGCCCTGACGGCGGTGGGATCTCCGGATCCGTTGATATACTTATATCCTGCGACGCCCTCGGTGGGTCTCACCTGAATGGTGTGACTGCCGACAGCGGTAGGCGCGGAAGGCTCTCCCACATAATAAAGCGCGAAAGAAGACGCAAGCTCGGGCGGGCAAGCCGACCAATCGGAGCCGTCGGAACTGCGAAATAACTTGAAAGAATAATTGTATGCGTCGCCACCCCTATATACCAAGGAAGACGGGATCTCCGTGCCGGTATTCGGAAGGACGGTCATCGCATCCGGCGTCCCGTCATACGTGATGTCTGCTGTGATATAAGAAAAACTCTCGGCAGCCTGCGCAGGAGAAAGAGACACGACCAAGCCGAACAGCAAGACAGTAAACAGGATGATAGGTAACAAGTAATAAACGTAACGCTTATATGTATGTGTCGCGCGCATTATGCACTCCCGTTATTGTAATTATACACATTTATAATACCATAGATTGCGCGCGCGTGCAATACTTTACCGATAAATTCCCGCGTTCACAAAAACGTTTTTTATCACCTCGGCGACAGCCTTCTGCGGATCGTCCATATGGAGGACACAGTTGCACGCGAACAGGAGCAAAGGCTGTGCGATCCGATAGGTCTCGCATTCCAATAAAATATCTTCGCTATTAACGGATATTTCTGAATTTTTCAACAAAAGATCTCCGCACAAACGAAAGACCGCTGTCGGCGGCAAGCCTGCGGAAAGACACTTCTTGCCGAGCCCATCGACAGAGACATTTACCCTCATTTCGACTCGAAGTCTCCCTTCTTCCGCCGCAAAGCGCACCTCCGTCAGTTCCGCGCCGACCGACAGCGAACGCATATACGAACGAATGATCTCGGAGAAAACGTACGCAAGTTCCCTCTCCTTCAGCGGATCCTTCAGCGGGGCCATTCCGCCTGACGCAGCAAATAGCAGGATATCCTTCTTTTCTCCTTGAGAAGCGGACATCTTCCGATCCACGGCGCGGATCACCTCCGACGGAAAGCCTTTCACGAGCTCCTCCGTATACTCGCCGCCGCGAAGAAATATCGTATCTTCGATCTCCTCTGTTTCATCCTCTTCCGTGACCTCGTTATTAGACTCGACAATTGATTCCGACTCCTCATCGAACCCCTTGCAGGCAGGCTCGGACGCCGTTTTGGAGTCCCTTGCTTGCGGGGTTTCGAGCACGATCTCCGGAAAACGTTTCTCCCCTGCCGATATCCCTGCTGACACTTGTGCGTTCTCCTCGAAAAGACTGATGAAAGAGGGGTCCGCGCATATCGACGCCGTCACGATGAGAACGCATATCAATGCGAAAAAGACGACGTACCACCTCATCGCGACCCTCTCTTATACACCGCTTCGGAGATAATATCGCATATTCGACTCCGTGCCTGCTTTCCCTCCGGTGTGGGCATCAGAGGATAGACGTGTTGCATCCCTTCCCCGACGATCACTTCGACGTTCCCCGCTCGGTTCCGCTCCGAGAATCGACGCGCCGCGGGACAGAGTATCTCTTTCGAGCCGACGAACACCCACACTTTCTTGCCCGAATAGTCGCCGTTGATCGGGCTCAGCCGCACGTCCTCATACGGAAGATCGTACGCCCACAGACGCGCAACGTACCGCAGTCTATCGGGGCAAAGCATTTTATCTTTAAGACGCATTTCTTCTTCCTCCGCACCCAGTCGAAGGTCCAGCCACGGGGAGATCGCCACAGCCGTCGTGAGCTCCCGTCTCTCCGCGGTAAGCGCCAGACAAAGGGAAGCGCCGCTACTGTCCCCTACGGGCAGGACACCGCCTTTCTTCAATAAGAAGGTGCAGAAATTATTCAAGACCGCGTGGCAAGGGAGTGCCGTGCTGACGGGAAGTTTCGGATAAATGGGGAAATACACTTTGAGATGGGTATTCTTCGCGATGGTCGCCGCCATTCTCTCCTGCACGGCGCGGTGCGAGTGGATATAGCCGCTTCCATGCAAATACAAGACGGATGTCGTGGCGTCCACCTGTTTCGGGACGAAGACGTAATACCGCATCCCGCAATACACGCCTGACTCCACTTTCACACCGCAAAGGCACGCCTTGCGCCCTTCCCCGCGCTTATAGACGATGGCATTCTTGCGAAGCGCCTTATAAAACCGCTTCGGGGAGGTCGGCTTCGAGGCGCCGCTCAATGTGAAAAGTCTCTCCAATATCCAAGCCGAAATGCTCATACGCGGATTATTGACAAAAAGAGCTTAGACGAAACCGAAACAGGATAAAAAAAAAGGCGCGTTACGAGAACGCGCCAACTTGCTGAAAAACAGGATTATTTGCCGAGGAGCTCAAGCACGTTTTTCTCAATGCCGGCGGCATCGATCTCATAGTGCGCGAGAATGTCTTTGCGCGCACCGATGATGGAGAACTCGTCGGGAACGCCGAGACGCTTGAACGCCTTGACGCCGCCATTCTCCGCGATGACCTCCGCCACCGCGCTGCCGAGCGCGCCGATGACATTATGGTCCTCCGCCGTGATGATACCACCGGTCTCCTTCATCGCCTTCAGGATCTCATCCCTATCGATGGGCTTGATGGTATGCATATTTACGACGCGGAGCGAGATGCCCTTCGTTTTCAGCGACTCAGCCGCCAAAAGCGCCTGATGTACCATACTGCCGCAAGCGATGACGGTGAAGTCGGTGCCTTCGGTCATACGGACCGCCTTGCCGATCTCGAAGCCGTAGTCGTAGGTATTGTATACGTCGTAGTCCGTGCCGCGGTTGATACGGATATAGATAGGTCCGTAGGTCTCGTACGCCGCCTTGGTGGCGAGCTGGGTCTCGATGTAGTCCGCGGGACAGATGATGGTGAGATTCGCCATACCGCGAAGCGCGGCGATATCCTCAAGCGCATGATGAGTGCTGCCTGCCTGCGAGAACGAGGTGCCGCCATGGGAGCCTAAGATCTTCACATTCGCATTCTGATAGCAAACGTCGGTATGGAGCTGATCGAGATCACGCAGAGATGCGAAAACGGAGAAAGTCGCCGCGAAAGGCACCAACCCACCGAGGGCGAGACCCGCCGCCATGCTCATCATATTCTGCTCCGCGATACCCACGTCGAAGACGCGCTCCGGATACTTCTTCTGCATCAAAGTGACCTTCACGGAACCGGCGAGGTCAGCGGAAAGAGCACAAACGTCCTGATGCACGTCCGCGAGCTCGGTAAGCGCCTTACCGAAAGCCTCGGTCGTACTTCTTGCTTCATCATTGATCACAACGAATTCTTTCATTTACTTGCCCTCCTTCTCCGCTCTCGCGATACGCACCGCCTCGTAGGCGTCGAGGTCACGGAATGCTTCCGCGAGCTGTTCCTCATTCAAGGTGCCGTAGTGCCACTTGTAATTATCTTTCATAAAGCCGACGCCCTCCCCCTTGAAGGTATTCAGGATGATGACGATAGGCTTGTCCGACGTATTCGCTTTCGCCGCATTGAGCGCGGTGATGATGGCGTCGATATTATGACCGTCCACTTCCACGACGTCGAAGCCGAATGCGCGCCACTTATCCGCGAAAGGCTCCAGCTTCATCACATCCTCGGTGCGACCGTCGATCATGCATTGGTTGCGATCCACGATGGTGATGAGGTTCGTGACTTTGAAGTGAGAAACGCTCATCGCCGCCTCCCAAATGCTACCCTCGTCGCACTCGCCGTCGCCGAGGAGAACGTAGGTGAAATAATCCTTCTTGCGAAGGCGCGCCGCCATCGCGAGTCCGAGACCGATGGAAAGCCCGTGTCCGAGGGAACCCGTAGAGGCTTCCAGTCCGGGGACCTTTCTCTTGTCGAGGTGGACGCCGAAGGGGGAACCCGTCTGATTGTAGGTCGGGAGGAGGCTCTCATCCACGATGCCGAGATCCGCCAAGATGGGAGCGGTGATAACACCCGCGTGCCCTTTGCTGATGATCAGTCTGTCACGATCTTCGTCAAGGTAATTATCCTTGCTGTAATTCATAACATTATAATAAAGCGCGGTAAGAACATCCGCACTGCTGTATGCGCCGCCGATGTGCGCACCCTTCGCCCATACGCATACTTCAGCCGTTTTATGCCTGAGGTACGAGGCTTTCTTCTCTAAGGCTACCCATTGCTCTTTCGTAAGTGACATATCTGTGCCCTCCCTGGTTTTAATTATAATTTACTCACGCTCAAATAGCAAGTTAATCAAATATAAAATAACGTCTTCGGCCCAAGAAATCTCGACCGTGGGCGCCTTGTCATTTACCGAATCGGGACAAGGGACACCGCGCCGCGCGCTGCCGTCTTGCGCGAAGAGGGTCAAGAGTGACGTTAGGACGTTTCGCGCCTTCATTTTGACGTCATCATCCCCCGTGCAACAAGCATACCGCTCGAGGGCGAGCGCGAAAAGCACGGCATCGACGGTCGGAGACATTTCATACAGAAGACCGCGGTCGTCTTTCGCCATGAGCGTCGGCAGTTCATTCGTGCGATAGTCGCCGGACGCGGCGAAAAAAGCCTCGACCCGCAGGAAATGCTCTCTCGCATTCATCAGGTAGTATTCCTTCCCGGTCAAGAGATATACGTCGGACAAGAGGAAGAGCGCTCCGCATACCCTCAGCGGGGAGAACGCCATGCGGTCGTCGTATTTATTTCCGTTCGCGATGATCCTATCCGCCGCCGAGATCATTCGCTCGGTGAGCTCCTCCGCGACGAGGTCTTTCCCTTCCTTGCGAAGAGACGCGATCACGCGAAGCGCCGAAGTCGGGACGCAAGCATCCGTCTCACCGAATAAAGAGGACAACGCCATAGCGCTCGCCATCAAATCGGCAGCATCTCCGCGATACAGGTACTCTTCGTACTTGACGGTAGCATAGACGGAGCAAGCGGCTTCGTCCCTCTTGCCCTTCGCGATGACGGAGGCAAGATCCTGCGCTTTATCGTAATAAGCAAGCGCCGCATCCACGGCAGGGGTCACACCCTCTCTGCCGCGAGCGATCTCGGAGAGCAGGAAAAGGAGCGGCATAGCAGTCGTCTCGGCAAGCGCGGCTCCGCATTTCGTCACGGGAGCGCCTGCGGTATGGTCATACGCCGTAAAGGCGCCTCTCGCGTCGCCGCCCAAGACCTGTCGCACTTTCAATAGATGATCGACACGACGGTCGAAAAGATCCCGCGCGAGGGTAAAAGAACGGAAGACGCGGATATCGTCACCGTCGGTGAGCGTCAAGGCAGACTCTCCCTCCCCCGTCAAGGCGTAAGACACCATACCGTCGACGAAGGGGATCTCACTTCCCTGTACGGAGAGCGTTTTAGCCCTATCGGATCGGATGGTGACGACGTCTCCTTCATAACCGACGAGACCATCCGCCTCCGCGACGAAGAACCCGTATTTTTTTGCTTTCTCGAGAAAGTCCCGCTCGTCACGATGAGTAAAGAGGAGAAACTCCCATTCGTAGGTCTCTGTGGGCGTGAGCTTCAAGGCGGGGACCTCCAAAGAATGTTCCCCTTTATCCACACGAAAAGCAGACAGCGCCGTGCCGTAAGAGAAGCACTCCCCTTTCGTCATAATGAGCGAGACCGCACCGGGCTCACCCGACACGCGGGCATTACGGACATAGGTCGCTCCGTCGGTGCGAATGAAAGAATGCACTCTCCTGCGCAGGGTAACGGAAGGGATGTCGAAGGTGTCATTGAAGGGAAAGGAAACACCGAGATCGCCCTTCTCCAAGGTGACCTCCTTCTTCCCTTCATTACGGAAAAGATACGAAAAACGGACGGCGCCGTCATATTCATCCACGGTCACCGTCGTGGTAATATCGGAAAAATACAAGAATTTCGCGCGAAAGCACGCGGGAGAGGAATAATCCTTCTCAAGGAGAAAGCAATTGCCCGAAGGGAGCCCGAAAACTTTGCCTTTCGCCCAATTCAAACGAGACGTATCGTCACGGATCAAGATACGTTCCGCGGAGAAAGTCTCCTCGATGAAATGCAGTTCCAGTCCTCCTCCGCGAAAAACCTTCATTTATTTCACAACATACAGGGAATACACCCCATTCTCCGAAGCCGAGCTGGAATAAGACTCGAAAGTCTTATAGGCGCTCTGCAAGGCGGACATCACGTCGGAATCTTTCGAGTAGGAAGGATCTATCTGCATTTCGAGATAGAGACTGCCGGCATCGGCATAGTAATTCGCAACGGCGATAAGGTCGGCTTTATTCGATACGTAGAGGGTGTGACCGCCGCCGATGGAGACCGACTTATAGTAGTCGAAATTGCCTGTGGCGAGGAATTCGATCCCTTTGACATCCTGTGATAATTCTTCCACGTGCGAGGAATACATGCTCGCATCATCGAGTAAGAAATACCTATGTGACACGAAGCGCTTATTGGAGAAGGCGGAAATGCTGCCCCACGTCGCGTCGACGCAATAGCACGTTCCCTCCAAGATGACTTTATTCCAAGCGTGGCTCACCGGGTTGCCATTCTGCACGGCTTTGCCGCTCACTTGGTAACATTCGATGCCCTCGATACGAGCCAAAAGCATAAAGGCGTAAGAAATGCCTTCGCAGACCGCCGCCTTATCATTGAAGACGCCTTCGATGGAGAATGCGCTGAGCTTCTGCAAATAGGAATTATACAGCATCGCATAGAGCTCTTCCGTGCTCGTCGCATTATTTCGCGCCGTTTGCACGACGGTACGCATGGATTCGGAGAATTTGCACGGACCGTTGAGTTTCTCATCGATCCTCGCTTTCGCTTGATCGATCGGCATCGCAGAGATGCTATTGATCAATGAATAAAGCTCCAAGGTGGAATCGTCATAGACGATCTCCCCTGCGAGATAATCGTAAATGACGTGCAGTTTCTTCACGTCGGACATATCATTGGTGATATAGCGAGAACAAACGGTACGCGCCTTATTGTATAGCGTATTCAAGGTGGCGTCCGTGATGCTCGGCTTGTACCCTGCCTCGACGACAGCGAGAAGCTCCTTGGTATTACGGACGGGGACGGCAGTCTTCGCGTCGATGGGAAGCGTGGTGCGACTCCCGCCTTGGTCGACGTAATGCGACGTGAATGCAGTGCTGTCATAGGTGACGCTGCTCGTGAATCCGGAGGAAATGGAATTGCCCCCCACGACGTTCTGCACCGAGAGCGTGGCGATATTATCGAGGAGAGAGAATCCTATGCTGAAACTCCAAGGCACGACGAGCTCATTATTAACTTTCCCGAGATAGGTCTCTAAGGTCGTATCCCCTATCTCATCCAATACGGTGGGACCCAATGCCACGGCAAGATTCGTGTCGCTTCCCTCGTAGGCGATGTATTGATAAGCGAAAACCAACTCATCGAAGTCCTCGATATAGCGATCCGCCACCTTCCCCATAAAGGAGAAAGTATTCGCCAGATAGCTACCGTCCACGACGCTCTTCGCGGGCTTCGCCTTCGTGACGTTCAGCTGCGTCTCGGGAGAACCGTAGCATTGCACCTGAGCGGTATGCACCGACGACTTGTCGACGTTGGCGGCGATCTTGAACTCCCGCACACCGGCAGGAACGACCTGCCCATTGCCGTCGAACGCTACCGTATGCTTCTTATTGCAGTCGCAATGCCAGGTCACGTAAACGTCGGAGGTGGCGCCCTTGCAATTGATGTCGTAATCGATCTTCAGATCGGTGGGACGGCAATGCGAATTCACGATCTCAATGGTAAAAGGCTCGTAATAAAGATTGTCCGAGCCGTCTTGCAAAATGTAGTAAAGATCATAGCTGCCGACGTCCAAGGTGAAGAGATAAGACCTCAAGATATAAATATTGCTCGCGCCGACACTATTCGATCTCATTCGCCAGGTGGAAGAGGTCATCCCTGCGCCCAACAGACCTGTTGTGCTTGCGAGACTATATCCTTCGTGGGTAGCGGTGATATTGAAATTCTCCTCGGATGCTTTATCAAACGTCAAGGAAGACGTGATGGTCAGACGTGCGGGAGTCTCATCCTCTTCCTCGGGAGGATCGGTGGGATCCTCGGGCTTGGGATCCTCAGGCGTGACCGCAGGCTCATCTTCGTCGCCCGACTCTTCCTCTTTCTCCAGATCGCTGAGATCGGTGAAATGCGTCTCGTTCCCCGACGAGGTGTCATCCTCCGTCTTGGAGCCCGTATCGTCCTGTGTCGCTTCTTTCACAATGGACTGCAGGTTGATCCCATTGACATTCACGCCGAATGCCGACACGAACAAACTGCACGCCGTACCCGCGAGCGCGCGCGCGCACACGACTGCGATGACGATGAGGGCGAGCAGTGCCTTTCTCCCTTTGTTTCGACTGTTATTCATAGTGTTCTCCCTTAATGACCGCTTGAATATAATGCCTTATAGCCGTCAGAATCGTTATTCTTGCTATCGAAAGTCAACATGACCATTGCCTTTCCCCAACTGTAATACCACATTCCTTTGAGCTCATACGTTTTCTTGGTTTCGTTCTTGATAATAACAGGCACGATGATATCGACGTCCGACTTGAGCCCGGTAGCCTTACTGATGGACTCGGTGGGATCGGTCGAAGCATCGGATGTCGTAAAACCGATCACGTAATACTGGAACTTGGACTGACGATTGGCGTAATTGAGCGCCTTCGCAAGTCCGCTCGGGATCGACAGAGAAACATTCGACACCGTATAATTCTCGAGCGTGATGGGATAATTGACCGTGCCGGAATTCAACAAATTGACAAACGTCTTCAGATCCTCTTTCGCCTGAAGACAATAGGAACGATACGTGTCCTTCTCGGCGCGTGTGGTGGCGCCCGTCAGATTCGGAACGACGAGAGTCGCGGCAAGAGCGATCAACGCCACAACGACGATGATCTCCACAAGGGTAAAACCCTTCTTTGATTTCGCAAAAAAACGTGCCGATCTCCTCATATTTATATAGTAACATTTACGGGTATGTCTTGTCAATATACTATATTGACAATTCGAGATGGGTGTGCTACAATGTAACCAATGAAAAGAAAAGCGCTGTTTCATTATAAAAAAGGCTTCACCCTCGTGGAGATCCTCGTAGTCATCACGATCATCGGCATCCTTGCGGCGATGGTCACTGTGGCGGCAGGAAGTGCCGCTCGCAGCAGCGAGAAGAAAGCGGCTACCTCCGCGATCCTCTCGGACTGGGAAACGACGAATAACTATTTCTATCAGCTCAATGCCGGCTTCGGCGGAGCGCCCTCCACCACCCAGATCAAGACCCGTCTCGGGAACAAAGTGGAAGGCTTGGGCACCACCCCACCCACCAAGGTATCAAACGGCAAGATATACATACAATACGCGATCAATTCGGGGAATCTCAAGTCGAAATACACCATCGTGAGGATCACATACAATTACAAAGGTCACTACTATTATTCCGTGGACGGGTCCACCGTGAACGGACCGTCGGATTCCTTATAAGCTCACTGCTATAAAAAAAGCACGTTGCTCACTCTCGGCAACGTGCCTTTTTTTATCCATTCGAATCGTCAGATGGTATAGATGGTCCTCATATACTCATCCACGCTGGTGACGCCCTCTCTGATCTTGATACGGACGTTCTCATCCATAAAGATCATGCCCTCTTTCTTCGCGTACTCGCGGAGCTCCTCGGTGGTGGCATTCTTAGTGATGAGCTCACGCATACCGGTATCGACCACCAAGACCTCGTGGATGGACGTTCTGCCTTTGTAGCCCGTGAAGCTGCAGTTCGGGCAACCGACAGCGCCGTAGCATTCGGTCAGATTGGGATCTTTGAGGATATTGCGCTGTGCCGGCGTGACTTCTATCTTCTTCTTGCATTTCGGGCAGAGCTTACGGACGAGGCGCTGTGCGAGGACGCCGTTCAGAGCCGCGGCGACAAGGTACGGCGGGACGTCCATATCGATCAAACGAGCGACCGTGGATACCGCGTCATTGGTGTGCAACGTGGAGAGCACCAAGTGACCGGTGATAGCAGCGCGCATCGCGATATCTGCCGTCTCATTATCACGGATCTCACCGATCATCACGATATCGGGGTCCTGACGAAGGATGGAACGAAGGGCGGAAGCGAAGTCCAAGCCTGCTTTATGATTGGTCTGCACCTGATTGATCCCGAAGACTTTCTTTTCGACAGGGTCCTCGATGGTGGTGACGTTGACCGTGGGCTTATTGAGGTCCTGCAAGACGGTATAAAGCGTGGTGGATTTACCACTACCGGTAGGACCTGTGACCAGCACCACGCCGTTCGGCGCTTCGCAAACGCGCATGAATTTCTCCGCGTTCTGCGGCAACATACCGAGATCGGTCAGCTTAATGTCCTGCCCCATCGCAGTGCCGAGCAAACGAAGCACGGCTTTCTCTCCGTAGGTGGTGGGAAGCGTAGATACACGGATATCGATGAGTTCGCCCTCGAAAGTGTAATCAAAACGACCGTCGAGCGGGATACGCTTCTCCGCGATATTCATATTGGAGAGGATCTTGATCCTCGTGATGAGGTTTCTGTGCGCGGAGGGAGAAATACGCATATATTCCTGCAAGGCGCCGTCGATACGCATACGAATGAGAACGGTGTCGCGGAAAGGCTCGATGTGGATATCACTCGCGTGGGTGGTGTACGCCTGCTGGATGAGGGTATTGAGCATCTTGACGATAGGCGCGCTGTCCACGCGGTCATCCATCTCGTTCAAGGCATTCGCGGCATTTTCCTGCTGCTCCTCCGGTGTCATATCGTCCGCCATCTTCTGCGCCGTAACGTTGGCATAATATTTCTCGATGGCGTCATTGATGGCGGGAGCGGTGGCAAGGACGAAGCCGACGTCCATACCCGAAGCCATCTTGATATCCTCGATGGCGTCCATATTGCTGGGATCGCGCATCGCGACGATGAGTGTGTTTTTGTCCACCTTATAGGGGATGATGGTATGTTTCCGCGCGACCTTCTCCGGAACGAGCTTGATGATATCGGTGTCGGTGATGAAGATGGATCCCTCAATGAGCTGCACACCCATGCGCTCGGAAAGAGCCGACAGGATATTCAGCTCGGTGGTGACATTCATGGAGATCAATATCTCCGCCAAACTCTTGGACGGATTCGCGATCTGGAGCTCACGCGCCTGCTTGAGATCCTGCGGTTTAACGTATCCTTTCTGAAGTAAGATCTGTCCCAAAGTAAGTTTACTCATACTACCTCCGAAATGCGCGATATGCGCAAATATAATTATAGCATAGTGAGAAATATAAGTCAATAGTGAAAGCTTTGCTTTAATTCGGAATGCGGAATGCGGAATAAAGGTGGTGCTGCGCTTTTTTAATTAGGAATTATGAATTAGGAATTAGGAATGAAGGTGACGCTGCGCGAGAGTGGAGTGTGGAAAGTGGAGAGTGGAGTTGCGGTAACGCGCGGAGCGCGATCCTTATAAACCCAAAAGGAATACCCGAATGAGACGGAGTTGCGGTAACGCGCGGACGCGATCCGAATTCGTTATGCGAAAAGGAGCGCGATGAACTTGTCGCCGACGAGGACAGCGAGGAGGAAGCCGACAGCCAAGAAGGCGACGAGCGGCACCTCGAACTTCCTGTCTTTACCGAAAGCAAGGAGAAGAATGACGGAGACGAGCGCCGCGATGGCGATCCCGAAAAGGAACGCGATGAGAACGAGCTTATACCCGAGGAGCAGTCCGAGACAAAACATCAATTTGATATCACCGCCGCCGATCCCGCCACCCGTGATCATCATCACGATGAAGAGCGGAAGACTGACGATGAAGGCGCCGACGAGGTGTTCCCACCACACCGCCGCAGTCAAACGGACGGAGGGGAAGAAAGAGAGCACGAAAAGCAACACGCCGAGGAGCAATATGCCGAAGAGAATGCCATGCGGCACCTCCTTGATGTCGAGATCGACAAGGGACAAAATCAACAGAAGCGCCGCCGTGACGAGATAAATCAAGAAGAGAAAAGATAATCCGACGAATAACTCGAGAAGGAGCGCCGCAACGGCGAAAGTGACCTCCGACAGGAAGCACCCGACCCCCCTCTTCTCTCCGCAAACAGGACAGCGCATCTTATTCAGAAAAGTCCCTACGAGGGGGATCAAATAAAGAGTGGGAAGCGGGTCGCCGCACGCGTGACAAGTGGGAGAAAGAAGCTCACCGAAACTGCGCCTCGGCAAGGCATACGCAAGGCGATAAAGAGCACCGCCGACAAAGAGCGCAAGGATGGGAATGAGAACGTAAACGAGGGTGATCATAGCTTCGAGAACCAAACGGAATAATACTTGGTCCACTTGGAGGCATTCGTACCCGTGCTGACCGTCGCCGCCGTCAAGACGAAATCTTGGAGAGCGTCGCTCCAAACGAAATTATTCAGGAATATCTTGCCGTGCATCGAATCATTTTTCTGCAGGAGAAGGTTCTCACAGACGATGTACTTGCTCCCTTCGTAGGTGACGTCGCCCTTCTTAACGTTCAAATGGACTTCCAGACAGACCGCCCTATCGTTCGCATCATTACGGACGTAGAAATAAAAGTCCTCGGTGGTGGGACAGGAGATCGTATAATCCTGATATTCGTCGGAAACGAGCTTCTCATCCCAGTGAGAGGCACCATAGACTTTCGATT
>JAFTBD010000110.1 GCA_017455385.1 Clostridia bacterium | reverse complement strand
CCTGGCGCTGAAGGAAGAAGGATATGAGGTAATCCTGGCTAATTCAAATCCGGCCACGATCATGACGGATCATTCGATCGCGGATAAGGTGTATATGGAGCCGCTGACGCTCGAATATATCGCCAAGATCCTCCGTTACGAGCGTCCCGACGCCATCGTCCCCGGCATCGGCGGACAGACGGGACTGAACATCGCGATGCAACTCGAGAAGAAGGGCGTCCTCAAAGAATGCCGCGTGGAGCTCCTCGGCACGAGCAGTGAGAGCATCGAGCGCGCGGAAGACAGAGAGCTTTTCAAAGAAATGTGCGAGAGCATCGGCGAGCCCGTCATTCCCTCCGAGATCACCTACGACATCGAGGCGGCGGTCGAGGCGGCGTATCATATCGGATATCCCGTCGTGCTTCGTCCCGCTTTCACCCTCGGCGGCACGGGCGGCGGCTTCGCGAATAACGAGACCGAGCTCCGCGAGATCGCGGCGAACGGCTTCGCGCTTTCTCCCGTTCATCAGGTGCTCGTCGAGAAGAGCGTGAAAGGGTATAAAGAGATCGAATTCGAGGTCATGCGCGACTCCGCGGACAACGCCATCACTATCTGCGGCATGGAGAACGTCGATCCGGTCGGCGTGCACACAGGCGATTCCATCGTCGTGGCGCCCATTATGTCCCTGAATGAACACGACCTCGATATGCTCCAAAAGAGCGCCATCAAGATCATTCGCGAGCTCAAGATCGAGGGCGGCTGTAACGTGCAATTCGCGCTGAATCCCACCTCAAGCGAATATTTCCTCATCGAGGTGAATCCCCGCGTGTCCCGTTCCTCCGCGCTGGCTTCCAAAGCGAGCGGCTATCCCATCGCCCGCGTCACCGCGAAGATCGCCGTGGGTATGGAACTCAAAGATATTCCCGTGGCCGGTGGCACGGCGGCGACCGAGCCTTCCCTCGACTACGTCGTGGCGAAGTTCCCGCGTTTCCCCTTCGATAAATTCACGAACGCCAGCAATATCCTCGGCACGCAGATGAAAGCGACGGGCGAGGTGATGGGCATCGGCTCCACGCTCTCGGAATGCTTGCTGAAATCCGTGCGTTCCTTGGAGACGGGCGTCTGCCATATCCATATGAAGAAATTCGACGGGATGACGACCGCGGAAATTATGGAATATCTCAAAGAATTCCGCGCGGACAATATCTTCGCCATCGCCGAGGCGCTCCGCCGCGACGTCTCTGTCCCCGACCTTTACGAAGTCACGAAGATCACGCCGCTTTTCTTGGAATGTATCAAGTCCATCACAGAGATGGAAGCGATATTGAAAGCGAAGCCTTATGACCTCGCCGCGCTGAAAGGTGCGAAGAGCATGGGATTCTCGGATCAATACATCGCGTCGATCTGGGGCACGGAGAAGACCAAGATCTATGCGCTCAGAAAAGAGAACGGGCTCACCCCCGTTTTCCGCATGGTGGACACCTTGCATACAGGCAAATACATCGCCTATCTCTATTCCACCTATCTGAATCTCTTGGAGGAGAAGGTGGTCAATCAGTCCCGCCTCACCGATAAGAGGAAACTTGTGGTGCTCGGCGCGGGACCCATCCGTATTGGACAAGGGGTGGAATTCGACTCTTCCACCGTGCACGCCGTGCAGACCATCAAGCGAGCGGGGTACGAAGCCATCATCATCAATAATAATCCCGAGACGGTCTCCACCGACTACACCACGGCGGACAAGCTGTATTTCGAGCCGCTCACCCCGGAAGACGTGATGGCGATCCTCGACTTCGAGCAAGCGGAAGGGGTGATCGCGTCCCTCGGCGGACAGACCGCCATCAACCTCGCGGAGCCCTTGAATGCGCGCGGCGTGAAGATCGTCGGCACCGATTGCGCCGCGATAGACAAGGCGGAGAACCGAGACCTCTTCGAGAAGCTCTTGACCGAGCTCGACATTCCCCGTCCCGAGGGCACTGCCGTCACGAAGATAGAAGACGGCGTCAAGGCGGCGGCGCGTATCGGTTATCCCGTCCTCGTCAGACCGAGCTTCGTGCTCGGCGGTAGGGCGATGCAGATCGTCGGCAATGAGCTCGCGCTCCGCAGGTATTTGAAGACCGCCGTCGAAATAGACGAAGACAAGCCCGTCCTCGTGGATAAATACATCGTTGGCAAGGAAGTGGAGATCGACGCGGTATGCGACGGTGTGGACGTATTCGTCCCCGGCATCATGGAGCTCGTGGAACGCACGGGCATCCACTCGGGCGACAGCATCTCGGTCTATCCGACATTCTCCATCTCGGACGCGGTGAAGGGCGTCATCCTGCAATACGCGAAAAAACTCGGTCTCGGCATCGGGATCAAAGGTCTTTATAACATTCAGTTTATCGTTGATAAATCTGACAAGGTCTATATCATCGAGGTCAACCCCCGTTCCTCGCGCACGGTGCCTTTCCTCTCCAAAGCGACGGGATATTCCCTCGCCGACATCGCGACGGAAGTCATCATGGGCAAGAGCTTGAAAGAACAGGGCATTTTCGGCATCTATCCCGAAGAGAAGAAGCGCTACTACGTCAAGGTGCCCGTCTTCTCCTTCAATAAGATCAAGGGGCTCGACGCTTATCTGTCCCCCGAGATGAAGTCCACGGGCGAGGCGATCGGCTACGACGACAAACTCAACCGCGCCCTCTATAAAGCATTGCAGGCGGCGGGCACGAAACTCTTAAATTACGGCACGGTCTTCGCGACCATCGCGGACGCGGACAAGGAAGAAGCGCTCCCGCTCATTCGCCGATTCTATAACCTCGGATTCAATATCGAGGCGACGTCGGGCACCGCCAAGTTCCTGAAAGAGAACGGCATCCGCACCCACGTCCTCAAAAAGATCAGCGAGGGCAGCATGGAGATACGCGATTCCATTCGCCAAGGACACATCGCCTACGTCATCAATACCTCGTCGGTCGGCGCGGAAGGCGCGAAGATCGACGGCGTGGAGATCCGCAAATACGCGACGGAGAGCAACGTGACGATGTTCACCTCGCTCGATACCGTGCGCGTGCTCTTGGACATTCTGGAAGAGACCACCTTGACGATATCCACCATCGACGCGTAAGGAGAGAGGATGAAGCAAGTTATACTGAAAGTTATAAAGACGCAAGCAATCGCGGCGACCGTGTCTAAAACCGTCTTCACGGGGGACGTCTCGGGCATCACGGCACCCGGGCAGTTCGTCAACCTGCGGATCGGCGGGCTCTACCTTCGTCGTCCCATCTCGGTCTGCGACCTCGGCGAGGATATGCTGACCCTCGTCTATAAGGTCGTCGGCAAAGGCACGGCGGCGCTCTCGGAGGCAAAAGTCGGCGACGCATTCGACGTCCTGACCGGTCTCGGCAACGGATACGACCTTTCCCGCGCGGGCGACGCGCCTCTCCTCATCGGCGGCGGCGTGGGCGTTCCTCCTCTCTATTATTTGGCAAAGAAACTGACGGAGCAGGGCATCGTCCCGCACGTCCTTCTCGGATTCAACCGTGCGGAAGAAGTCTTCTTTGTTAAAGAGTTCGAGGCGCTGGGGGCGAAAGTCAGCCTCGCGACCGTTGACGGCAGCGCGGGCAAGCAAGGATTCGTCACCGACATTCTCCCCGACTCTTATTCCTATTTCTATGCCTGCGGACCCGAGCCGATGTTGAAAGCTGTCTTCAAGGCTGCGAAGACGGACGGAGAGCTCTCTTTCGAGGAGAGGATGGGCTGCGGCTTCGGCGCCTGTATGGGGTGCAGCTGCAAGACCGTCACGGGGTATAAACGTATCTGCAAGGACGGTCCCGTCCTCAGGAAGGGGGAGATACTATGGTGAACGTCGATATGAAAACAAAACTGTGCGGGATCCTTCTCGATAACCCCGTCATTCCCGCGAGCGGGACATTCGGCTACGGCTACGAATTCGCGGAGCTCTATGATATCAATGTCCTCGGCACCTTCTCTTTCAAGGGAACGACGCTCGAGGAGCGTTTCGGCAATCCCACGCCGAGGATCGCGGAATGCGCCTCGGGGATGCTGAATGCGGTTGGGCTCCAGAATCCCGGCGTGCGGAAGGTCATCTCCGAAGAACTGCCGAAACTACAGAAAGTATTCCATAAGAAAGTGATGGCGAATGTCAGCGGCTTCAGCGTGGAAGAATACGCGGAAGTCTGCCGCATCTTGGACGCAGAAGAGCAGGTCAGCTGGCTCGAAGTCAATATTTCCTGCCCGAACGTACACGGCGGCGGTCTGAGTTTCGGCACCGATCCCAAGGTGGCGGCGGAGGTCACCCGTGCGGTGAAAAAGGTGACGACGAAGCCCGTCATCATCAAGCTCTCGCCCAACGTCACCGATATCACCGAGATCGCGAAGGCGGTGGAAGGAGAGGGCGCGGACGGCGTCTCTCTCATCAATACCCTCGTCGGGATGCGGCTGGATCTCAAAACGAGAAAGCCCGTCATCAAGAACGTTACGGGCGGACTGTCGGGTCCCGCGGTATTCCCCGTCGCGCTGAATATGGTCTATAAGACCGCGAAAGCCGTCAAGATCCCCGTCATCGGTATGGGCGGCGTCGCGAGCGCGGAGGACGTCTTGGAGATGATCCTCGCGGGGGCTACGGCGGTGGAGGTCGGCGCGGCGAACCTCGTGGATCCTTTCGCCTGCAAAAAGATCGTGGAAGAACTCCCGAACGCGATGCGGAAATACGGGATACATACGTTGGCTGAGATAAGGGGGAAGGCATAATGGCTATTGACGTCATCATCGCGTGCGACTTCGACAGCGCGCAAAAGACACTCGACTTTTTGGACTTATTCAAGGGCAAGAAACCTTTCGTGAAGATAGGGATGGAGCTCTTCTATGCCGCGGGACCGGATATCGTCCGCGAGATCAAGAAGAGAGGACATAAGGTCTTTCTCGACCTCAAACTGCATGACATCCCGAATACCGTGAAAAAGAGCATGGCGGTCCTGTCCTCCCTCGGCGCGGACATTTGCAACCTGCACGCCGCAGGTACGACGGCGATGATGAGAGCCGCCCTCGAAGGACTGACGAGACCGGACGGCACGCGTCCCCTTCTCATCGCGGTCACACAGCTCACCTCCACCGACGAGGAGACGATGAAACGCGATCTTCTCATCGACAAACCGATGGCGGAGGTCGTCCGTCACTACGCGCGGAATGCGAAAGAGGCGGGACTGGACGGCGTGGTCTGCTCCCCCTTGGAGGCGGGCGCCGTGCATGAAGTCTGCGGCGCGTCCTTCCTGACCGTCACGCCGGGCGTGCGTTTTGCGGACGGGGACAAAGGAGATCAGAAGCGGGTGATGACCCCCGCGGAAGCGAGAAAGGCGGGCTCGGATTACATCGTCGTGGGGCGTCCCATCACGGCGGCGGCGGATCCTGTGGCGGCATACGAGCGTTGTTTGCGCGAATTTTTGGAAATATAAGGAGATAGATATGGATATTTCGATACAAGTCGCGAAAGCGTTACTGAAAGTAAAAGCGGTCTTCTTCCGTCCCGACGAGCCCTTCATCTGGGCGAGCGGGATCAAGAGTCCCGTTTATTGCGATAACAGGCTGACCCTCTCGGCGCCCGACGTCCGTCTCATCGTCGAGAACGGTCTCGCGGAGACCGTCCGCAGGGAATACCCGCAAGCGGAGATCCTGATGGGCACCTCGACGGCAGGCATCGCCCACGCCGCCATCACCGCGCATATCCTCGGGCTCCCGATGGGATACGTCCGTTCGGGCGCGAAGGATCACGGCAGACAGAACCGCATCGAGGGCAAACTGGAGCCGGGGCAGAAGACGGTGGTCGTCGAGGACCTCATTTCCACGGGCGGCAGCGTCATCGACACGGTGGAAGCCTTGCGTGAAGCGGGCGCGGACGTCCTCGGCGTTGTGAGCATTTTCACGTACGGAATGCAGAAAGGGCTGGATCGTTTGGCGGCGGCGAAGGTGAAAAACGTCTCTTTGACGAATTTCGACGCCATCGCCGCGGTCGCCGCCGAGGAAGGCTACATCGCGGAAGCGGACGTAAAGCGTCTCATCGCGTTCCGCAACGATCCCTCCGACGAGAGTTGGATCAAGAAGGAGGACTGATATGAGGAGTTTGATCGACATTTGCGATCTGACGAAGGAAGAGATCGACGAGATGATCGCCGTCGCGACGGACATCACTCTCCATCCCGACGATTACGCCGAGAAATGCAAGCGCAAGAAGCTCGCCACACTTTTTTTCGAGCCGTCAACCCGTACGAGGCTGTCTTTCGAGGCGGCGATGTATGAGCTCGGCGGCAACGTGCTTCCCGTCCCGGGCGAGGCGCTCTCCTCCGCGGCGAAAGGGGAGAGCATCGCGGACACCGTGCGCGTCATTTCTTCCTATACGAACATCATCGCGATGCGCTCGCCGAAAGAGGGTGCGGCGTTCGTGGCGGCGAAT
>JAFTBD010000109.1 GCA_017455385.1 Clostridia bacterium | reverse complement strand
TGATCTCCCCTCCGAGAAGTTCGACGATCCTCTCGGCATCTCCACCGGCGCGGCTGTTATCTTCGGCGTGACGGGCGGCGTGATGGAAGCGGCGCTCAGAACCGTTGCGGAGAAACTCACCGGCAAGGAGCTCGAGTCCGTGGACTTCACCGAAGTGCGCGGCACCAAGGGCATCAAGGAAGCGGAATACGACGTGGCGGGTATCAAGGTGAAAGTCGCCGTGGCGTCCGGTCTCGCGAATGCGCGTATTCTTCTCGATCAAATCAAGGAAGGCAAGAGCCCCTATCACTTCATCGAGATCATGAGCTGTCCCGGCGGCTGTGTGAACGGCGGCGGTCAGCCCATCAGAACGGCGGACGAGAGGAACAACGTGGATATCAAGTCCACCCGCGCCGCGTCCATTTACAAGCTGGATAAGAGCATGAAGTTCAGGAAATCTCACGAGAATCCCGCGATCATCGAGGTGTATAAGTCCTACCTCGGCGAACCCGGCAGCCACAAGGCGCATCACATCCTGCACACCTCTTATATCAAGAGAGGTCTGTAAGGGAGTAGCAAGGGACTAACCCCCTTGTAAACCCAGTCACAAAGGGGCGCGGCGACGCGCCCCTTCATAGTAGAAACTTTCTGCAGGAAAGTCGGTGAGAACCCGACGCTGCCCCCACAGAGGTAAAGGAAGAAGTTAAGGTTCCTGAGTCCTAATGCTGCAGTAAGAATAAATATTTTTAGGGAGGGTAAACAAATGAAATTTACCAAGAAAATCGTTTTATTACTCGTTGTTTTGGCACTTGCTCTGTCCGTTGCGTTCGGAATGGTCGCTTGCAAACAGGAAGAGCCCGCGCCGAGTACAATAAACGTTGAGTCCACCGGTGATTCCGTTGTCGTCGGATATAGTGTGGACGGAGCTATCGTTTTTACATACTCTAAGGCTGTTTTGGCGGACGCTACCGGCAAGCACGTCAAGGATTATTTTGACGCGCTCGTGACGAAAGGGCTTTTGACCTATGACGCACCCGGCGGTTTCGTTTCCACGATCTTCGGAAAGGGCGTTGATTCTTCCAAGAATGAGTTTTGGGCGTTCTATACCACGGATACGGAGAATTCCAGCGATGATTACGGAGATCCCATCGAGATCGACGGAAAGACTTATCATTCCGCATCTTACGGCATCGTCGATATGCCTCTCAAAGCAGGAGAGAGCTACGCATTTAAAGTAGCTACCTGGTGAGAACCCGAGATATTTGTTTGATAGCCCTCTTGTCTGCGACCTTAACCGCAGGCAAGTTGGCTCTTTCTTTTATCGCTAACGTAGAGATCGTTACGCTCTTCTTGGTGGTGTATGCGCTGACTCTGCCGCGAAGCAGGGTGCTTCTCGCGACCATCACTTTTATTCTTACCGATATGATATTATACGGCGTGCACGTATGGGTCATTATGTATTTGATCCATTGGCCTGCTCTCGTGCTTGTCGTCTCTTTCCTAAAAGGAAAGAAGGCGCCGCTCTTCGCGATCATCATCGGCATTCTTTTCACCGTTCTTTTCGGTGTGCAGACCACGCTCGTCGAGGTCCTGACCTTCATCAATTATAAAAAGGTCGGCTTCGTGAAAGCCTTCATCGCTCGTTACAGCACGGGCATTTCTTTCTTCATCACGCATATCGTCTCCAATACGTGTATACTATCTGTATTGGTGTACCCGATGTATCGCCTGATGAAGTCACTCTACAGACAATATTTCATGCCACCCGCGCGGAATGCGGTCCGAAAGGGGATCATAGACCTTCCTCCCGCAGAGCCACAGCCGACGGACAGCGGCACCCCGCAGCCCGAAGCTCAGGAGGGAGAGAAGCCCTCTTCGACAGGCGAGAGCGAGCCCCCGTCCGAAAGTTGACAAGCCGCGCGCGCACGTGATACAATACTATAACGCGGTCGCTTCGGCGGGCGCGAATAATGATAATGAGGTAACGAACTATGAAATGGTGGGGATGGATCATCATCGCCGTGGCAGCGCTGCTTGTCGTGCTGCTCATTCGCGCGATCATCAAGGCGTACAATAATCTTGTCGCCGGCAGAGAGAAAGTCAAGAACGGCTGGGCGCAGATCGACGTGCAGCTCCGTCGTCGTTTCGACCTGATCCCGAATCTCGTGGAGACGGTGAAAGGCTATGCCACGCACGAGAAAGAGGTCTTGGAGAACGTCACGATGTGGCGTAGCAGAGTGGCGGGCGCTCAGACTCCGGCAGAGTCGATGGACGCCAATAACGGACTGTCCGGCGCGCTCGGCAGGCTCCTCGTCACGATGGAGGCATATCCCGAGCTCAAGGCGAATGAGAACTTCCTGAAGTTGCAGGCGGAGCTCACCGAGATCGAGAACAAGATCGCTTTTGCCCGTCAGTTCTATAACGACACGGTGCAGAAATACAACCTCCTCGTCAAGTCCTTCCCCACGAATATCATCGCTTCGATGTTCCACTTCACGGAGGAGAAATTCTTCGAGGTGGATACGGCGATCCGTGACGGCGGCGCTCCGAAGGTGAGTTTTTAATGGATCATTCCGCAAAGAGAAATAGAGGCAAGTCGGTCGCGGCTTGCCTTATACTTTTTATCTTGCTCGTGGCGCTGTTGACGCTGACTCTCACTTCTTGCGACCTCTTCTCCACAGAGATATATCTGAATTATCTCCATATGGATATCGAGATCGAGGAGGACGGCAGCATCTTCATCACCGAGAAGTCCGAGGCGTATTTCACCGAGCAGGACACGGATTGGTGGAATTTCTATCGTGTCATCGACGACGACCGCGCACGCGACATCGGCATCGTGACGGACGAATTTTACGTGGACGGCAGGAAGGTCACCTTCGTTCCCGAGCCCTTGGATCTCGACGCGCATGATTCTTGGTACTGGAAGGATCGCTATTCCAAAGAACCCGTCGGCTATTGCAATTACAATGGTAACGGCTTGGAGATCGGCGCCATCTTGCCGGAATTTACGTCGGGATTGCATACTTTCAAGTATTCCTATCGTATCGCGAACTATATGACGGGCGTCTCCGACGCGGCGGTATTCTATCATCAATACATTTCCGAGATCAACAGTATGGACGTCAAGGAACTCACTGTTACGGTGACCTTCCCGCAGGCGGAGAAGGGGCTCAGCGACACCACGTGTTGGCTCCACGTCTCGCGTAATGCGGTCGGCGTGTGGAAACTCGCGGACGACGATAAGTCGGTCTCCATCCTCGTGGAAGACATCAGTGCGGGCGAATACGTCGAGAGCCGTATGCTCCTCGACAAGACGCATTATACCTTGTCTTCCGTCGATACCGCCAAGTCCTCTGCGACCATCATGGCGGAAGAAGAGGCTGAGAAAGCCGCCTACGAGAAGGAGCAGAGACTGCGTCTTTTCTTCACCATCCTCGACTACGTGCTCGCGGGGCTCGCCGTGCTGTTCGGCGTCCTGATGGTCATCCGTTTCAAGAAGAAGGCGCGTCCCTTGGAGCTTGACGACAAGCCCATCTATTATCGCGACATTCCCGAAGGCTACACGGGCGGGGAAGTGTCCCCCTTGTACTTCTATTACAGCAACGAGAATTATATCGACGAGAGTATCTCCGCC
>JAFTBD010000108.1 GCA_017455385.1 Clostridia bacterium | reverse complement strand
TATTATTTCAAAAGGAAATAAGGATATAAAAACGGCGTTCTCGGATGTGAGAACGCCACTTTTTTTATTTCGAGCGAAGAATGGGGTTTGTATATCGCCGTCTGCTCTCCGTCTTCTTCCCGTATTGTATCGCGCGGGTGGGGCAACGGTTGATGCAGGCGGAACACTTTACGCATCTGCTTTTCGTCCAATTGGGCAAGCCGTCTTTCATCTCGATGGCACTCGAGGGACATTCTCTTGCGCATTTCCCGCAATGCAAGCAAGCATCCGTCACTCGAAAAGCTTTCGTTTTATTGAGAGAATGATACATCAAGCGGTAAAAAGGTTCCGCAATGCCGCCTTTAATGCGGCAGGTCTTTTTATCTTCGATGGCACGCTTGATCTCCGCGAGCGTTTCATCCGCTTTTCGCTGCGTGACGGTGATCTCGTCCGTGTCGTCGAGATCCCAGTAAAAGACGGTATTATCCGTCATCACCACTTGAGCAAGGTAAGATAAGTCGATCCCTTTTTCTCCGAGGACCTTTCCGAGACAGGCGCCCGCGCCGCCCATACCGCCGCCGCAGGTCATCACACCGAACGTGTAGGAAACGCCGTCTATCTCGATGCGACGCAGGAAGTCTATGATGTAGTCCGCGAGGGTATAACAGTAGGTGGGGAAGACGAATCCGAGGCGTTCTCCGTCTCGGAGAGAATAGTGATAGCGTCCTTCTTTGCAGGCGTCAGCGATATCGACGAGCGCCTCGTCTTGCGAGCGAAGAAAAGACGCCGCGTACAGTGAATTTCCCGTTCCGGTAAAGTAAAAGATCATTCGGTACTCCCCCAAAAAGGATGGATCACAAAAGTTCGATCTTATCCAAAATGTAGCTGTATTCGCCTTCTTTGATGACAACGATCGCTTTCTTCACGTTGTTCACGGTGTATTCGACGTCGTCCTTGGTGAATGTCGCCGTGATCGGGTTCTTGGCGATGTACAAGAAATAGGAACTCGCGAAGGTATTCGAGATGGAGATGCGGAACTCGTAGGCGGCGGTGGTCTTCTTGTCTTCTTCGGCATTCGGATCGACAAGAGCGGGCACGTTCAAGGCGACCTCTTGCACCTTGGAAACGGTGATGCTCTCGCGCTCGGCTGTCAAGGCATTGGGAGAATAGAAAGACATCGTGTAGGAAGAAGAGGAAACGTTGGACGCACGTACGACGGTATAGATCATCTCGTTGTCGAAGTAAGTGGTGTTCTTTATTTTGATCTCGGCTTCCGTTTTCTTCTCGCCGTTCTCATAGAGGTAGGTGTGGGCGTATTTCGTTTCGTATACGACGCACATATCTTTCACCGTGCCGCCGATCGAAGTGTGCTTGTAGTTGTAGATGGGAGCATAATCATTGCCGTACAGCAACTCGGAAAAGCCCTCGTCGTCATTGTAAACGCCGTCCATCTTATAAGCCATCGAGAGGCGTGTGCCGCTGAAAGAGGCTATCGTCCTCTCATTATTCTCCGCGGTGGGATCGGGGAGCACGACGTCCTCGCCTCTCACTTTACGGAAAGTGAGGGTCATCGTGCCGACGACATCGTCTTTATGATACATTTTGTAAGTGAAGATCTCCGCATTTTCCGCGACGAAGGGGTCGGACAGCATATCCGTCTGCGATACGCGGGAGCACGCCGCGAAAAGGATGGGCGTGGCGGCAAGGATCAGGATAAGGAAAGCGATCAAAAACTTTTTCATAATTACCTCTATACTTTATTTTATATACCTAATATGGTATTGTCAAAGGTTTTCTTATGCGATATAATAGCAGTATGCTCACCATACACAAAGCCAAAACGGTGTCTGCGGGCGAGAAAAGCCTGTTAGCCGCCCTGAAGGAGCACAAAGGACGCGCCATCATCATCGTGCCCGATGCTTTCACTTTGTCCCTCGAGACGACCATTTTCGGGGAGATGGGGAGGAGCGGCACTTTCGACGTGGAGGTCATGAGTTTCGCCCGTTTGGCGGCGGTCACGCTCGGCTCTTCGGTGGAGAAATGTCTGTCCCCGGCAGGCTGCGTTATGCTGATGGAGAAGGTGGTGGGGAAGTATGCCTCCGACCTACGCGTGTACGGACGCGTCGCGAAAAAGCCCGGGTTCGCCGCCGAGATCTATGCCGCCATCACTGCCATTCGGAATAGCGGCATTGGCGCGGACAGGCTGGAGGCGGCGGTGGAGAAGCTCTCCGGCTATGTCAAGGATAAGACGGCGGATATCGTCACGCTTTATAAAGGCTATCTCGATGAGCTCAGCGCGTCTTACGCCGACAGCACCACTTGGCTCGAAGCCCTCGCGGCGGAGATACGGAAAGGCAATGCCGTCGTCGACGCAGACTTCTTCGTGATGGATCATCTCGATTTCAATGCGAAGCAGATGGAAGTCCTCGTCGCGTTGATGGAGACGCATAGCGTCACCGTTGCGGTGGCGGAGGCTTTCGGCAGCGAGAACCACCGCGTCTATCCGTCTACGTATCGGAAGCTTGTCGCCGCGGCGAAGGCGGCGGGGGTCAAGATCGAGAATGAAGTTGCCGTGAGGGAGGCTTTCTCCCCCGAGAAGAAGATCATCGCGAATAAGATGTTCTCCTACGCCTACAAAGAGGGGAAGAGTTCGCACGTTCGTTTGGTGGAGGCGAAAGACCCCGAAGAGGAAGTCACCTTGCTCGCCACCGAGATCGTCCGCTTGTGTAGGAAGAAGGGCAGACGATATCGTGACGTGGCGGTCATCACCCCTTCTTTTGAGGAATATCTGCCTTATCTGGAGCGCATTTTCGCTTATTACGACATTCCCTTTTTCGCCGACGCGCGGTATCCGCTCGCGGGGTGTGACGTCTTCGATCATATCCTCGAAGGTTTCGACCTCGTCGCGCATAATTTTGATCGTCTCTCGGTCAGCAAATACGTTTCGCATGCGCTCTTCGACGGATTCGACGCGGAGGAAAAAGGCGTTTTCGACGACTACGTGACCGAGTTTGGCGTGGATCGCGGTTATTTCCTGCACACCTTCGATCTCGCGGCGAAGGGGAGGGAAGACCTTCTCGGCGTAGCGGAGAAGGTGCGGAGCGCCCTCGTCCTTGAGCTCGACGACCTCATCGGAGCGCCGCAGTCGGCAACCGTCAATGAATACGTACGCATCCTCTCCGAGCATTTGAAGAGGAATGATTTCGACGCGAGGATCGCGAAATACGCGAAAGATATCCACACTGCCGGTCATCTCAAAGAGAGCAACGTCATCGCGCAGACTCCGGAGAAGATCATGTCCCTTCTCCGCACACTCGAGGAGATACGCGGCGGCGAGACCGTGACGAGGGAAGAATTCATTTTCGCCCTTCGTTCGGGCGCGGAACAGATGAAGATCGCCGCGCTCCCCGTCAGCCTCGACTGCGTGTACTTCGCTCCCTTGGAACAGGCGATGTATGCCCCCATCCATTCGATGTTTCTCCTCGGTGCGGAAGACGGGCTTTTCCCCTTGGAAAGCGTGAAAGAAGGCATCCTCGGGATGCGTGAATACACCGCTTGGCAGGGGATCGACATCGTCGTCGAAAACGCCGGTGCGGCGGAACTCGGGCGCAATCGTTTCCACGCTTTGCAATTGTTGCTCCGTCCCGAATTTCTGCATTTATCCTATTCCCGTCTCGCTTCCGACTGCGTGAAAGAGCTCGGCGCGATGTTCTCATTGGACGTGGAGAAAGCGGGCGATATCCTCGCGTCTTACCCGATCGAAGATCTCATCCCCACCGCCGCAGTCGCGGAGAATTACCTCGCGGAATTCTCGAGAAAACAGCGCGAAGGGCTCCTTACCGAACAGGAAGAGACCTTTGCGAAAGACATCGCGGAGGTGCTCGGGCGCACATTCCCGCTTCCCGTTTTCCGCGATATGCCGGAGCGGGTCAACGTGCCTTGTTTCTTCCGAAAAGAGGAGACGAACGTCAGCGAGATCGAGGGGTATTATGCCTGTCCTTTCCGTCATTTCGTGGAGAAAGGTCTCGGGCTCCGCGAGCGGGAGACCGCGCGTTCCGACGCCCGTGACAAAGGCATTCTCATCCACGAATGCGTCTGTCGCTTCACGAAAGAGAACGCGCATTTGACGGATGAAGAAACGGCGGAAAGGCGCGCGCGGCAGATCGCCGAAACGGTGCTCTCCGACCGCAAATATCAAGTGTTTTTACGTAGCGAAGGCGAGCACAAGATCAAGAGTCTCGCCGACGAAGCCGTCACGGCGATGAAACTGGTCAGACGGCAGATCGCATCCTCGGATTTCGTCCCCACCTATTTGGAACAATGGTTCGGCACGGGCTCCGTTTTGCCCGCTCTCGACCTCGGGGACGTCAAACTCTGCGGCAAGATCGACCGCGTGGACCTTTTCGAGAAATTCGCCGCCGTCTTCGACTACAAGACGGGAAGCAGTCACCCCAAGCCGACCGACCTCTTTTACGGAGACAAAGTGCAGTTGCAGATCTATCTGGCGGTCTTGCGCGAGATGGGGTATACGCCCGCGGCTTCGATGTATTTCACGTTGAAAAACGCCTTGGACGACAAAAGCAACAGCCATTATCTCAAAGGACAGGTGCTGTCCGACTTGCACGTCGTGCTGGCGTTGGACGCTATGACGGCGTCGGGGAACAGCGATCTGACGGGGCTCCGTGCGGAGACGACCGGCGTCGCGGGCGTTCGCGACGTCACGATCTCCGAGATCGAGATGGATGCGATGATCGATTACGCCATTCTTCTCGCGAAGAAAGCGGTGGCGGACATCAAGGACGGGTGCATCCTTCCCTCTCCCGTGAAAGCGGGGGAGAATCCCATTTGCAGGACCTGCAAGGCGAGGAGCATCTGCCATTATGCGGAGGCGTTCGTGCGCGACCGCAAAGGCACGTTGCACGCGGAAGACCTCGTCAGGATCACCCGTACGGAGGAAGAGAATGAAACCGACTGAAGAACAAAAGCAGGCGATCGAGAGCCGCAAAAAGAACGTCGTCGTTTCCGCTTCCGCCGGCAGCGGCAAGACGGGCACGATGGTCCTTCGCGTCATCGACCTCATCAAAGAAGGGGTCACGATGGATCATATCGTGATGTTGACCTTCACCGAGAATGCCGCCGGCGAGATGATGTCTAGGCTGTCGGACGCTCTCTTCCGGGAGATACGCAGTGCGACGGGAGAGGCGCGGATCCGCCTGATGAAGGCGCATGACGACCTGCCCATGCTCTCCTGCGGGACCATCGACTCTTTCTGTTTCAAACTCATTATGGCGCATTTCGAGCAGTTGGGATTGTCGCCGCTCCACACCATCGTGGAGAAAAATGCGTCTGACGCGATGAAAAAGCGCATCTTCAATTCCGTCGTGCGGGCGCGTTACGCGGAGGGCGGGGAGGATTTCATCGAGTTCTTCGCGCAATTCGGCAACAAAGAGGAGACTCTCTACGACGCCGTGAAGAGCGTCTATGAATGCTGGATCACTCTCGAAGAGAGAGCCGCCGCGATCGACGAATGGGAGAGGATCGCCTCTTTGGATCTCGGGGATATCCCCGCCGTCCGCTATTTCCTCGAGGCGGGAAAGGCGCGCAGAGACGCCTTCGTCCGGAGGTTCGAGGCGTTGTCCGCGGAAGCGGAGGCGGCAGGCGCGAAGGAGATCTCGGCACAGAGTCGTCATCGGATCAAATGTGCGAAGAACATCGCTTTTTCGAGTTTGAAAGACCTTTTGCTTTCGTTTGGATCGAAAGAAAAGGAAGACACGCCCAAGATATACCAAAAGGAACGGACGACTTTCGCCGAGCTTTACGACAGATACTGCAAGCTCGACGCCGCAAACACCAAGTTCTTGAAGAAATTCAAAGACCCCTTCGCCGAGGTCGGCGGCTACGAGGAGGCATGTGACGCCTATCGTCACGCGGCGAGATCCGTTCGGGAGCTCCTCGCCCTCGTGCG
>JAFTBD010000107.1 GCA_017455385.1 Clostridia bacterium | reverse complement strand
TGATGGCTCTGCCTTCGACGAGCACCGGCTCAAAGGCTTGGATACCGAGGCGGTGCAAGGTCGGCGCACGGTTCAGAAGGACGGGATGGTCCTTGATGATGTCTTCGAGGACGTCCCACACTTCGTTGCGGGCGCGCTCGACGTAACGCTTCGCGTTCTTGATATTATTGCAGATATTGCGCTCCACGAGCTCCTTCATGATGAAGGGCTTGAAGAGCTCGAGAGCCATCTCCTTCGGGAGACCGCACTGATAGAGTTTCAGCTCCGGACCGACGACGATAACCGAACGACCGGAATAGTCGACACGCTTACCGAGGAGGTTCTGACGGAAACGACCCTGCTTACCGCGGAGCATCGCGGTGAGGGACTTCAGCTCACGGCTCTTATTCGCGTTATTGCTCTTCGCCTTCTTGCTGTTGTCGATGAGGTTATCCACCGCGACTTGGAGCATACGCTTCTCGTTGCGGATCATCGCGTCCACGCCGCCCGTCTGCAGGAAGTGCTTCAAACGCCTATTCCTGCTGATGACGAAACGATAAAGGTCGTTGAGGTCGCTGGTCGCGTATCTGCCGCCGTCAAGGGGCACCATCGGGCGGAGCTCCGGCGGGAGCACGGGGAGAGCCTCGATGATCATCCATTCCGGCTTGCTGCCCGTCGCTTTGAAGGCTTCGAGGATCTCGAGCCTCTTCGCGAGCTTCATCCTTCTCGGAGCCTGCGAATTATCCTTGGAGTTCTTCTGATCCTCCGAGATCTCCTTACGGAGAGCGACGATCTCATCGTCGATATTGATCTCCTCAAGGAGCTTCTTGATGCTCTCGGCGCCCATACCGACGACGAAACTGCCCTCGCCGTAGGTCTCCAAATACTCACGGTACTGGAAGTCATTCAGCACCATCTTCTTCTTCAGGTCGGTCTGCTTGGGATCCAAGACGACGTAGCTGGCGTAATACACGACGTGCTCCACCTCTTTCGGGGGCATATCGAGGATGGTGGCGATACGGCTGGGCGTACCTTTGAGATACCACAGGTGGGCGACGGGTGCCGCGAGTTCGATGTGACCCATCCTCTCACGACGCACTTTGCTCTGCTCGACTTTCACTCCGCAACGGTCGCAAACGACGCCCTTGTGACGGATCCTCTTATACTTACCGCAGGCACACTCCCAGTCCTTGGTCGGCCCGAATATCTTCTGACAGAAAAGTCCGTCGGGTTCGGGTTTCTGCGTTCTGTAATTGATGGTCTCGGGCTTGGTGACCTCGCCGCACGACCACTCCCTGATCTTTTCGGGAGAGGCAAGACCGATCTTGATAGAATCGAAATTATTTATTTCAAACATATTGCTTTACCCCCCATTAAAAGATGCTGTCGTCTTCGTCGTCAACGCCGAAGAGGTTCTTGATGTCCGCTTCGTCCGCAACGGTCTCGAACGGGCTGTCCTCGTCATCCTCGCCGACGGTGTCTTCGCCGAAGAGGCTACCGAGATCGATCTCGCTGCCGGTGCCGGTGGGCTCCGCCGCAGCTTCGGTGGTCGGGAGATCCTCGATGGTGTCGGGTATCTCTTGATCGTTCTCACCGAGCGCACGGATATCGAGACCCAAAGAACGCATCTCTCTCACGAGCACGCGGAAGGACTCCGGAATGCCCGGCTCGCTGATATTCTGACCTTTGGTGATGGAGGCATACGCCTTCTCTCTGCCGTTGACGTCGTCCGACTTGACGGTGAGCATCTCTTGCAGGATATTCGCCGCGCCGTACGCTTCGATCGCCCACACTTCCATCTCGCCGAGACGCTGTCCGCCGAACTTGGCTTTACCGCCGAGCGGCTGCTGCGTGACCAAAGAGTAGGAACCGGTACTTCTCGCGTGGATCTTGTCGTCGACAAGGTGAGCGAGCTTCAGATAATACATATATCCGATGGTGACCTTATTCTCGAAGGGCTCGCCGGTACGTCCGTCATAGAGCTGGACCTTGCCGTCTGCGGGAAGCCCGTTATTGACGAGGAGCTCTTTGATCTCGGACTCGTCCGCACCGTCGAAGACGGGCGTGGCGATCTTCCAGTCGAGCATCTTACAGACAAGACCGAGGTGGACCTCCAAGACCTGTCCGATATTCATACGCGACGGAACGCCGAGCGGGTTCAGAACGATCTGCAGCGGGGTGCCGTCCGCCATAAAGGGCATATCCGCCTTCGGAAGGACGCGGGACACGACGCCTTTATTACCGTGACGTCCCGCCATCTTATCACCGACGGAGATCTTACGCTTCTGCGCGATGTACACGCGCACGAGTTTATTGAGACCCGCGGAGAGGTCTGCTTTGTTCTGTTTGGTGAAGACCTTCACGTCCACGACCACGCCGTACTCGCCGTGCGGGACCACGAGGGACACGTCTCTGACCTCTCTCGCCTTCTCGCCGAAGATACTGCGGAGCAGTCTCTCTTCCGGCGTGGGCTCGGTCTCGCCCTTCGGCGCGACTTTACCGACGAGGATATCGCCCGCGTGCACTTCCGCACCGATACGGATGATACCGTCTTCGTCGAGGTCTTTCAGCATATCTTCGCTACGATTCGGGATGTCGCGGGTGATCTCTTCGTCACCGAGCTTGGTGCTGCGCGCCTCGGTATCGTAGGTGCCGATGTGGATGCTGGTGAAGACGTCGTCACGCACGAGCTCATCGCTGATGAGGACTGCGTCTTCGTAGTTGTAACCTTCCCAAGTCATGAAGCCGATGAGGATGTTCCTACCGAGAGCGAGCTCGCCGTTCTGGGTGGCGGGGCCGTCCGCGAGGACGTCGCCTTTCTTGACGACCTGCCCGACTTTCACGATGGGCTTCTGGTTGATACAGGTCTCGTGGTTGGAGCGCTGGAACTTCAAGAGCTCGTAAGTCTTGACTTCGTCATTGTCGCCCCTCACGGTGATGGCGTCACCGGACACGGAGGTCACGACGCCGTCGAACTCGCTGAGGATGACGATGCCGCTGTCATGCGCGATCTTATATTCGATGCCGGTGCCGACGATAGGCGCTTCCGGACGAATGAGAGGCACTGCCTGACGCTGCATGTTGGAGCCCATCAAAGCACGGTTCGTATCGTCGTTCTCAAGGAACGGGATCAGAGATGCCGCGACGGAAACGAGCTGTTTCGGAGAGGTATCGAGGAAGTCCACCTTGCTTGCCGGCACGTTGCGGATCTCTTCGCTGATACGGCAGGACACGACGGGATTGAGGAGTCTGCCGTCCTCGCCGATAGGCTCGGTGGCTTGTCCGATGATATAATTATCTTCCTCGTCCGCAGTCATATAGACGATCTCGTCCGTGACGATGCCCGTGGCTTTATCGATCTTCCTATACGGGGTCTCGATGAAACCGTACTCATTGACGCGGGCATAGGTGGACAGGGAGGAGATCAGACCGATATTCTGACCTTCCGGCGTCTCCACCGGGCAGAGTCTGCCGTAGTGGGAGTGGTGAACGTCACGCACTTCCATACCCGCTCTCTCGCGGTTCAAACCGCCGGGACCGAGGGCGGAGAGCTTACGCTTGTGGGTGAGCTCCGCGATGGGGTTCTCCTGATCCATGAACTGGGACAGCTGCGCGCTGTTGAAGAACTCTTTGATCTTCGCGGTGACCGGCTTGACGTTGATGAACTTCTTGATCTCGGCTTCGTCCGCATTGGTCGTATTCATCTTCTCGACGATCTGACGCTCCATGTTCTGGAAGCCTTTCCTGATCTCGTGCTGGAGCAATTCGCCCACGGCACGCACACGACGGTTGGCGAGGTGGTCGATATTGTCGTACACGCCGATGCCGTGCGGCAGATTCAGGTTATAGTTGACGATACTGACGATATCGTCCATACGAATCTGACGGGAGACGAGGCGGTCGGCATTCTTGCGGATCGCTTCTTCCTTCTCCTCCACGGTCTCGAGACCTTCCCAGATCTCCATCAAAGTCGGACGGTGGACGTGCTCCAAGATACCGAGCTCTTTCGGATCGCGGTCGATATAGGCGGCGAGATCCACGGTGTTATTACCGATGATCTTCACCTTCGTGCCGTCCGCGCCGACGACGTATGCGACGTTCACGCCGGCATTCTGGATCTCCCACGCTTTCCTGAGATCGACGGACGTTCCCTTCTCCGCGAGCACTTCGCCGTACTCGTCGACGATGTCCTCCGCGAGCTCCTTCTCCGCGATACGTGCGGCAAGGGACAGCTTCTTATTGTACTTATTCCTACCGACGCGGGAGAGGTCGTAACGCTTCTTGTCGAAGAAGATGCCGGGGATATTCGCCTCGACGCCTTCCGTCGTGATGATCTCACCGTTCTTGATGGTCTTATACAGTTCGGTCTTCGCGCCGAACAGGGTGCACTCGGTGTCTTTGTCGCGCTCCAAAGTCGTGCGCATGCTCTCACCGAATACGTCGAGGAGCTGCTCATTCTCCGTGAGCTCCAACGCGCGGAGCATCAAAGAAGCGGTGACCTTCTTCTTGCGGTCGACCTTGACGTACAAGACGCCGGACGAATTCTGCTCGAACTCCATCCAAGCGCCGTTCTTCGGGATGACGGTGCACTTATAGGTGACCTCCCCGTCTTTGTCCACTTCCTTCTCGAAGTAGACGCCCGGGCTCCTGACGAGCTGACTCACGATGACGCGCTCCGCTCCGTTGATGATGAAGGAACCCGTCTCGGTCATCAGAGGAATGTCGCCCATGAAGACCTCGTCTTCCTTGATGAGATCGCCTTTCTCTCTGATCGTGAGACGTACCTTCACGCGAAGAGGCGCATTGTACGTGACGAGGTTCTCGCTCTTACAAGCTCTCGCCGAGAAATGCGGTTCTTCCACCCGATACTCTCCGAACTCCAAAACGAAACGTTCGACGCCGTTGGTCGCCCTCTGAACGATGGGCGAGAACTCGTCGAAGATCTCGCGGAGTCCTTCTTCCAAAAACTTCTTATACGAACCTTTTTGCAGCTCGATAAGATACGGGAGATCGAGGACCTCCTTGGTTTTGGAGAAGCTCATTCTTTCTACGTTGCCGTATTTTACCTTGTGAACAGCCATTGAAACTCACTCCTTAAAATTTGTAGCACTCATACTTTTACGTCTCTTTTCGCCCTCACCTACGGTGATATAGGGATTTTTGACCGAAAATCGACTTATCGGTATAATAGCACAGCATATAATCATAATGACGACCTGTCAATATGTCAAGTGCTTTTTTTATTTTTGTTAAAATTTTCCGTCGAAAAAGGTGCGAAACGAAAAAAAACTCTTCTCCGTTTCAAAAAAGTTTGATTAATTTTTCTTAATTTTTGCGGTTTTGTTCGCGTTTTGCGCGAAAAAATGCACTCAAAAGTGCCGCGCATTCCTCTGCGAGCACCCCTCTCGTTTCCTGCGGACGATGATTGAGCGCGTAGTCGACGGGGAGATCGGCGAGACTGCCGAGGAAACCGTATCGCGGGTCGGCGGCACCGTACACGACTCTGTCAAGTCTGCTGTTCACGATGGCACCGGCACACATCGCGCAGGGCTCCAAAGTGACATAAAGCGTGCACCCTTCCAGCCACCAGTTCCCCACCTTCTTCGTCGCCTTCTCGATGGCGCAGATCTCGGCGTGGCGAACGGCGGAATTGCGTTTCTCTTTCTCGTTATGCGCTCGGGCGATGACCACGCCCTCTTTCACGATGACGGCGCCGATCGGCACTTCGTCCACAGCCGCCGCCTTCTCCGCTTCTCGGAGGGCGAGGCGCATAAAGTATTCGTCCGTCATCTTGCGATCCCCCATATCAGGCACAGAGCGAGGATCGTCCCTTGCGCTATCGTCACGGCGAGCAAACAGATATTATCCGCGAGCATCGCTTTCCCATTCGGGCTGTAGCCGTCCACCGTGATGACGCCGAAGAGTTTCCTCTCGGACACGGGCTTCTCCGCCTTGCGCGAAAGGTACTGCAAAATGCGCACGATGCCATACACCGCCGCCACCATCACCGCCACCAAGAGCAAGACGGAAAGCGCGTTATTCGATGACGTGATCGAATCGTACCACACGCCGAATGAGGTCTTCCGCTGTGTCGAATAGTCGAGGAGGGTCGCGATGGCGTTATTCGCGAAATGCGCGATGACGGCGGGCAGGATACTGCCCGTTTTTACCGCCGCAAGGGCGAAAAGAATGCCGCCGAAAGTGGTGAAGAGCATTTGGTTCGGGTTTTCATGCATCAAGCCGAAGAGCACGGCGGACCATATGACTGCCGACATCTCCGAGCCGCGATCCTCGAGCCCCGACAAGAGCACGCCGCGATGGGTGAATTCCTCAAAGATCGCCGGCAAGACCGCGATCAGGAAAAGATAGAGGATGAGGTCCCCTACCCCGTTATAGATGGTCCCCACGGAGATGGTGCGCTTGTAGCCTATGATACGCAAGAAAAGATTGCTGAGCGCATTGAAAGCCATCGTGTACGGCACGACGAGGATCGCGATCCCGAGGGTGGCGAGAAGCGTCGCCTTCATATTCGTCGGTTTGCGGTAGCGCATATAGCGGAAGGTCTCGGATACCGAAGACACGTCGCGGCGAAGGATGAGGAGCACGGTGAGCGGGATGATGCCCATGCAGAGCACCTGCGACAAAACAGACCAATAGATATCGAGATGATAGTCGGACAGCTCTTGGATAAAAGGCAGTGCCGTGAACATCTGCAGCAGGAAGAGGGAGAACATAGACGCCGCATAAGCGACGAGGTGACGACCGCGCACGCTCATTTCAGCACCTCCGACACGACGTTCGCGATCACGAAGAGCGCGAGCACCCCCACGAGGAATGCGGGCAGATATTTCTCATACGGGTAGAAGATGCCGTCCGTGTCTCTTTTCTCCGCCGTCTCCGAAGGCTCGGCAAGAAGCGACTGCCACCCCATCACGCTCTCACCTGCGCGTGTACGCACGCATTTTATTAGGTACGTGACGAGCGCGAGCGCGCCTGCGAGCAAACACAGACTCGCCGAGAAGATCCCGATAAAGGCGCCCGCCGTGAGCCCCTCCGAGAAGTTCGCCGTAAAGTAACCGTATACGTCGCCGCCCATCGAGCCGCCCTCATGCAAATATTCCACCACGAGAGCGGTGGCGTTATTCACCGCGTGGAGCACCGCACTCGCCCAAATGCTGCGAGTGAGCAAGACGAGATACGCCATCACGACACCGAGCAGGAATTGATGGACGAGCTGGGTGAGATTCCCGTGGAAAAGCGCGAAAACGAGGGAGGTGAACCAAATGGCGAAAACGGCGCCTTTCCGCTTCGCACCCGACAGGAGCACGCCGCGCATCAAGGTCTCCTCTCCGATCGCAGGGAGCACGGTCAGCCCCAAAAGGGCGAGAATAAAAAGCCCGACGTTGTCGAAAGGCACGTAGTATTTCGGGGTGTATTGATACCCGAGCGTCCGCAAGAGCGAGGAGAAAAGCCCCGCAAGCGGCGCAAACGCGAGAACGCAGAGCACCGCGATGAGCACGAAGAGCGGGAAAAGATAGAGTTTCGGCACCCGCCTGACCCCCGTCAGTTCCGCCAAATCGATATTTTTCGCACGGGTGAAAAAGAAACAAGTCAGGAAAAAGACCGCTTGATTCCCGACGACCACCACCCAAGTTTGGACGCCGGCAGGGAGAGAGAAGGCGAGCACGAGGACCTGAAAGAGAACCTCCGCGCCGATGGCGACGAGCGCCACGAGAGACGCGAGGGAGAGCTCAATGCTATTTGATAACGGTCTCACTCTTCTATCCATACTATGCCTTTTATTCGCTCCTCTCTATCACGCCGCCACCGAGGCATACTCTGCCTTGATACACGACGGCGTACTGCCCTTCCTGCACGGCGCGCTGTTTCTTCTCGAAGCGCAAGGTGACTGCGTCCCCCTCCGCGATGGCGACGGCACGTTGCAGGGGCTGTCTGTGACGCACCCGCACGAGCACCTCGCTCTCCCCTTGCGGGAGCCTCTCGGATATATAATGGAATTCGTCCACCGTGAGCTGTGAGGAATAGAGAAGATCCGTTTCGCCCTGCGTGACGATGAGCCTGTTATTCGGGACGTCCTTGCCGACGACGAAATAGGGCTGACCGTTGCCGCCGCCTCCGACCCCGAGACCTTTCCGCTGACCTTTGGTGTAATAGAATACGCCGTTATGCTTACCGACGACCACGCCGTCCGTCGTGACGATGTCCCCTTCCTTCATCGGGATATACTGCGCGAGGAAACGGCGGAAATTCCTTTCGCCGATGAAGCAGATGCCGGTGCTGTCCTTCTTGCCCCAGACGGGGATGCCCGCCTCTTTGGCGATGGCACGCACCTCCCCCTTCTGCAACTTGCCCAAGGGAAAGAGCGCATTCGAGAGCTGTGCCTCGGTGATCTGATTCAGGAAATACGTTTGATCTTTATTTTCGTCCGCCGAACGCAACAAAAGATGCCTCTCGCCGTGCGACACGTCGGCGTAATGTCCCGTCGCGACGTAGTCCGCCTCCATCGTCTCGGCAAAGGAAGCGAAGGCATCGAACTTGATCTCCCGATTGCATAATACGTCGGGATTCGGCGTGCGACCTTTCTTGTACTCATCGACGAAATGGGAGAAGACCCGCTCGAGATAGCGGTCGGACAGATCCACGGCGTAATAGTCGATGCCGATCTTGTCCGCGATGCGCCGAACGTCAGTAAAGTCATCGTCCGCCGTACAGCGACCGCATTCGTCCTCCTCCTTCCAGTTGCGCATAAAGAGCCCTATGACTTCGTAGCCCTCTCTTTTTAAGAGAAGAGCGGCGACCGCACTGTCTACGCCACCGCTGAGCCCCACTACGACACGTTTCTTCGTCATATCATTCCGCTTGTCGTCTCGCGACTTCCTCTTGGTACAGATTTCTCGTGAAAGGCACTTGCGTGACCTCGATCGAGCTGTCCTTGTTGAGGGTGATCAAGGTGCCGCCTCTCTGTATCGTATCGTTAAAAATGGTCTGATTGTCCTTCGCGGGCGTAAGACCGTTGGCGCTGTAGTCGATACTCATGCCGTAAGTCAGGCGAACGCCCTTATAAGTAATGGAATAGGTATTGCGGTGGTCGTGTCCGCAGAAGACCGCCTTGGTACTGCCGAGCTCGACGATCTTATTGAATTCCGCCATGCCGCCGTCATACTTGACCCCGCTCCCGATCGGCCATTCTCCGTCATAAGAGTGGCATACCTCGCCCTCGTTATACACGCCGCCGTGATAGGTGATGGTCCCACCCTCGAATTCCACACTGTACTCGGTGCCCGTGCCGTCCGCTTTGATGACCGTCGTCCAATTCACACCTTCCACCGCAAGGGCGCCGATGAAGCGCTCCAAGACCGACTCATAGGTCACGAAAGGAATGTGCTGGAAGACGATGGAACTGACGTTCTCGGTCTTATTGTGTTCGGCGATGGACTTGATGGCTTTCTCGTACCATTCGAGCTGATCGGCATGCACGTATTCGTAGATGTTGTCTTCATCACCGAAGAAGGAGCCGCTGTCGAAGACGACAAGAGCATTATTGACGCTGCCGTCTTTATTCAAAACGTTGATGACATAATTGCCCACGCCGTTGATGTCGTTGGGACCGTCCACGTAAAGACAATTCTTGATCTCGTCGGACATCAGGTAAGCGCTGAGCACCTTCTTTGCTTTGACCTTATCTCCTCCCAACATCTCTTTGAGAGAGCCTTCCTCGTCGTGATTGCCGAAACAGAACGCCCACGGGATGTCGAAACTGTCGATGAACTGCGCAAACTTTTTGAAACTCGCCAAATTGTCGGTATTGAGTCCGGGACGCAGGGGCATCACTTTCTTAAGATTGTACGTGCTGTCTCCCGTCACCATGATCATATCGGGCTTCGTGCGTTCGATGACGTCTCGCGCCGCGGTCATCGCCCATTCGTCGCGCAGGCGAAAATCAAGCTCCACGTTATCATCCGTGCGGGTGGAATTGATGAAGTGCATATCCGTGAGTTGCAATATTTTGAAAGTGCCGTCGCTCCCCACGGAGACCGTATGGGCTACGTATTCGCTCTTCGACGGCGTATCCTCACAAGAGAAAGCACCGACGGCGAATACGAGAACGAGCAAAGAGATGAGGGCGATCTTAACGAATTTTTTCATTGTTGTTTCCTTTTTTTATCGAACGGTCGAGAATGGGGACGCCGAGATCCACGCCGGGACGGCGAGCGCCCGACGCGGATATCGGAATGATCTTATATGCTGAGAACGTACTTGACGGAGCTGTCGAGGATCGTATAGATCTCCCCTTCGGTGAAGGAGTCATCCACGATGATCTTATACCAGTCTTGCCTCTTATTCCTCGGGAAAGTGCTGCGGGTGACCGCGCCCTCGTGTGCGGAACGGAGCGCCGCCCCCTCTTCCTCGCTCAAACGGACGAGAATGGTGGTCTTGCCCTCTTTGTCTTCGTAGACGTAAGAGAAACAGATGCGTTCGTCACCGCGCAAGGCGAAGTGATTATCGGGCACGAGCAATTTGCCGTTATCCGTCAGGTTCTTTCTCCAATGCAATTCGAGGGAGTCGCCGTATTTATTATTCAGATAATAGACGACCGCTTTCTTGTGGATGGTGTCGACCGCTTTCGCGCCCGAAGGAGCCGCCTCTTCCGTGATCGTCACATCCGATCTGCCTTCGACCGCAGGAGTCTCTTCGACCGCAGGGGTCTCTTCGAGGGCGGGCTCCTCGGCGGGGGCTTCCGCCACGGTGGCTGCCACCTCTTCCTCTGCGGGCGCCGCCACAGGCGTCACGCCGTCTCTCAAATACTCGATGGAGGCATCGAGGATGGCGAAATACTCCTCTTTGGGCACACTGCCGTCCGCGACGATGCCGTACCAGTCATTCGCCTTATTCTTCGGGAAGGAACTGTGGCTGATCGACGCGTGTTTCCTCGCAAGGGCTTCGGCGCGCGCCTCGTCCAAACGGGCGAGGATCACCACACCGCCTTCGGGGGTATCATAGATATAGGTAAAGCAAACTTTCTTGCCGTCCGGCAGGATGATATAGTGATTATCCGACAGAGGCAATTTGCCGTTCCCCGTCTTCGCCCCGCGCTGATTCAGTTCGGCGGCATCGCCGTATTTCCCATCGAGATAGGTGGCGATGGACTTCTTGCTGACGGTGCTCTTGCCTACATGACGCGCCTCTTCAAGGCTCTCGCGCAAGGTCTTCTCCCCGATGGGCACTTCTTCCGCTCCTTGACGCGTCGCTTCGAGGCTCTCGCTGAGCGTTCTCTCTCCGATGACGGTCTCGCCTTCTTCGGCGGGACCTCTCAGATAAGAGATCGAGGCGTCGAGGATGGCGTAATACTCTTCCTCGCTGACGCTGCCGTCCACGATGACGCTGTACCAGTCGCGCGCTTTATTCTTCGGGAAGGTGCTGTGGCTGACCGAGACATGCTTCTTCGCGATCGCTTTCGCGCGTTCCTCATCCAAACGAACGAGGATCATCACACCTTCTTCGGGAGTATCGTACACGTAGGTAAAGCAGACCTTCTTGCCGTCCGCCAAGGTGATGTAATGGTTATCAGACAGAGGCAATTTGCCGTTACTTGTCTTCGCGCCGCGTTGATTCAACTCGGCGGCATTGCCGTATTTCCCATCGAGATAGGTGGCGATGGACTTCTTGGTGACGCGGCTCTTGCCGGCGTGACGTGCCGCTTCGAGGCTCTCGCTGAGGGTCTTCTCGCCGATGGAGACTTCCATTTCCTCCGCGCCGCTCAAATAAGCGATGGACTCGTCGAAGATCGCGAGATACTCCGCGTCGCTGACGCTACCGTCCGCGATGACGCTGTACCAGTCATGCGCCTTATTCTTCGGGAAGGTGCTGTGGCTGACCGAGGCGTGCTTCTTCGCGAGCTCTGCGGCGCGCTCCTCATCCAAACGAATGAGCGCCATCACGACGCCTTCTGCAGGTTCATAGACGTAAGTAAAGCAGACTTTCTTGCCGTCCGCGGGGATGACATAGTGATTATCCGAAAGAGGAAGCTTGCCGTTTCCGGTCTTCGCCCCGCGGCGATTCAGCTCGACACGATCACCGTATTTCTCATTCAGATAGGTCGCGATGACCTCTTTGGTGATATCGGTCTTATGCGCTTGGCGCGCGGCATCGAGGCTCTCGCTGAGGGTCTTCTCCGCCATGGGGACCGCCTCCGCTTCTCCGCCCCTCAGATACGCGATAGACTCGTCGAAGATCGCGAGATACTCCGGGTCGCTGACGCTGCCGTCTGCGATGACGCTGTACCAGTCATGCGCCTTATTCTTCGGGAAGGTGCTGTGGCTGACCGAGGCGTGCTTCTTCGCGAGCCCTGCGGCGCGCTCCGCATCCAAACGAACGAGGGACATCACGCAGCCGCCGGGGACGTCGTACACGTAAGTAAAGCAGGCTTTACTGCCATTCGCCAAGAAGATATAGTGATTATCCGACAAGGGCAATTTACCGTTGCCCGTCTTCGCGCCGCGTTCATTCACTTCGGCGGCATCGCCGTACTTCCCGCGGATATATGCCGCAACGGACTGCTTGGTGATCCTGCTCTTGCCCGCCGTATGCGCCGCCGCAAGACTCTCGCTGAGGGTCGTCTCCTCCATGGGCGCCTCTTCCGTCGTGTCGGCGAGGACATCCTCTCCTTTCAAATACTCGATGGACGCATCGAAGATCGCGTAATACTCCTCCTCGGTGAAGGTGTCGTCCGCGATGATGCTGTACCAGTCGCGGGCTTTATTCTTCGGGAAGGTGCTGTGGCTGACACAGGGATGCTTCTCCGCGATCGCCTTCGCGCGCTCCGCATCCAAACGAACGAGAGACAGCACGACACCGCCGTCGGGCTCATACACGTAGGTAAAGCAGGCTTTACCGCCGTTCGCAAAGCGGATGTAGTGATTATCCGACAGAGGCAACTTGCCGTTTCCGGTCTTCATGCCGCGACAATTCAACTCGGCGGCATCGCCGTACTTCTCGCGGATATACGCCGCAACGGACTGCTTGGTGATCTTGTTCTTGCCCGAATGCGTCGCCGCCGCCAAACTCTCGCTGAGGGTCTTCTCCGCCATGACGGGCTCCGGCTGTGCTCCGCCTACGACCACAACGGTCGTACCGGGCGCGGACTCCAGTCCCGCCAGTCTGCCTTCGAGATACGCCACGCGTTCTCTGAGCTCCGCGACCGTCTTGCAAGCATCGCAATTATTCGGCTCCGAAACAGGCGCTACTATGACTTGCGGCTCCGGTGCGGGAGCCGTTTCTTTATTCTCCGCCGCAGCGGGTCTCTCTTCTTTCTTCTCGGGCAAAGACTTCGTCCGCTTCGCGAGGACAGCCAAACGCCCAAGCGCAACGATGGCGAGCACGATAAGCACACCGAGGATGACATAAATCGCTACCAAGGCGCCGAATCCGGCAGCCGACATCGTATAAAGTAAGCTCATATCAGTCATTGTTCGATCCCTCCTCGCTTGCGCTGTTTTCACTATTCGCGGCGTTCGGATCTCCTCCGCCCGCGCCGTCTTGCTGTTCCCCCTGTCGTTTCGCTTTCAGTAACTTCTCGACGATGACGATCACGATGATGAGCAATAACAAGGCAACCACGATCAGGATCAAGATGGGGATCCAATTCAAACGGATATGCATGACCGCCGTCATCGGATCGGACACGTCGTAATTCGGGTTCTCGGACACGAAGACCGCCGTGACGGTGAATTTACCGAGGTCGCTCTCTTCGTTACCGACGTACTCTACCGTGACGCCCTCGGGCAGGTCGCCGTCGATATAGATGGAATGCGGCTTGCCGTTGAACCAGAACTCGCCGTCCTCAAAGGTGATATTGCCGACGTCGGTGAGCTTCTTCTTATGAATGGTGAAGGGGACGTCCGCCTTCATCGCACCTGCGTATTCACTCGTCGCGGGAATGACCGCCTTGAGGTAATAGGTGCCCGCCGTGGTGGGAACGGTGGCGGTGTATTCGCCGCCCTTCTCCGTGGCGTAGGTGAATACCGCGGTGCTCGCGCCGTATCTCGCGGTGATCTCGGGGGTCTTCGCGCTCTCGCCGAAGGTCCAATCCTCAATGCTGAGCGAATCGATGGAGTTCGTCAAGAGTATGGGGTCGGGCGACACGCCGAAAGCGAGCTCGCTGTACTCCCTCTGACGGACTGCGATGTATTCCTCGCCGCCGACGCGCTTGATGAAGAAGCACTCGGTCTGCGCTCTCTCGCCCTCCGCCTCGCTGAACTTCGGCAGATCGAAGATCGCCACGATGTCGAAGCCGTAGTCGTGTCTCTTGTAAACGAAGATATTATCCACCGTACCGTTCACGGCTGCGATCTGCTCTCGGAGTGCCGTCGAGATCGGGAAGATATTGGTCTGGTAGTTCTCGGCTTCCTTGATGATCTCCTGCGTGATCTTCTGATCGCCATTCGGATTTCTCGACGTGACGGTCTTGATCATCGTGACCGAATAGAAATCGATGAGGGTGCCGTAGCTGTGCTGGCTGCTGAGGCGCACCTCCGCATTCATTCTCTCTTTGATCTCTTCGGAGACGTCGGTCGAACGCTTCTGCGTGATGACGATCTCATTGACGGTGCCTGCCGCGGTGCCGTCCGAGATGGCGTTCTTCTCCTCTTCGGAGATCGCATTTTCAAGCCCTTCCGAAGAGCCGTCGCCCTCTACCACGGTATTGAACTTGCTCTTCGGCAACACGACGATGACATCCACCCCTTCGCCCGGCTTATCCGCAGACTCGATGACGTCGAGATAGCTGCTGCGGACGATGTCCGTGCCGTCCTTATAGGGATAGGTGACGACGAGCTTATAGTTCCCTGTGGGAACGGAGTTGAATGTGACCTCGCCCAGCGCTGTGGTATTCGCCTCGAATTTCAATACGTCATTCTCATACAAGCCGACCGTAGCGCCCGCGACTGCCAAATCGTCGGTATCGACGACGGAGACGTGAACGGGGATGAGCTTCTTCCATTCTGCGATGAAATGCAAGGGCGAAACGCCGATCTTAAAGTCGATATATTCACCGTTCTCGTTCTTCACGATGAGGGTGCCGCCCTCTTCGCGCCAACCGATGAAGATATAGCCCTCGCGAACGTGTCCTGCGTTATCGAGGAAAGGCACGCTCTCGCCGGGGAGTCTGAAAATGCTGACCTCGTGCGTGCCGTCGTCGAAGTCGAAGCTGACATACGGACGATCCACCTCTTCCGAGAAGGGATAGGTGACGCCCTGGAAGTCCACCGTGGCGTTATAGATGATCTTGGTCTCATCCGTCTCGACGTCCACGGTGACCGTCGCGTCTTTCACGACGGAAGTCTCGCCGCAGTCGCAGATGAAGGTCGCCTTATAGGCATAGCCCGTGGGGGTCTCGATGCGCCTCCAAATGGGGGTCGGCGCGGTGAAGACGTGTCCCGCCGGCAGTATCTCGGTGTCGGTGCTCGTATAGGTCTCGCCCTTATAGGTGATGCTCGCTCTGCGAACGACCTTGCCGCTATTCTCCGGACCGGGGGCTACGCGCTCCACGACCTCGACGGTGACGTCCTCTCCCTTAAAGATGAGGACGTGCGTCGCATCGCGACGGCAGACCACTTTCGCCGTGGCGGTGAGATGATCGCCGCTCCACGCCCAAGTGATCGCATCCATATCGTAGTCGTGTCCGAGGGGCTCGCCGTACTCGAAGGTGTCCGTCCCGTTGGTCTTGCCGCAGGAACAGCTCTTATAGTAGAGCGCCGCTTCTTCGCAATCCGCCTCGCGGATCAGGTATTCCGGCGCGGCGACTTCGTACACATAGGAGTGATCCGCAAGAATGATGAAATCACCCACGGTGTCCGAATCGAAGGAAATGGTGTCGCCCTCTCTCTGCACCGCGAAGACCTCGACGTTATCGCCCACGAAACGGAGGACAGTGACGCCGACTCTCGCGACGGAGAGCAGGACGTGATAGTCATATTCGCCTGCACCCGCGGCGGGATCCAAGCCCAAACGAATGGATGCGACGAAGCACTTGTCGGCGACCGCTTCCGTAGCCGCAGCGGCGGTCAGCTGTCCGAGGGCGCCCACTTTGGTCGCGGACGCGATGGTCGCCAAGAGTTCCGTCACGTTGGGCTCGGCTTTCGTCGCCGTGAATTCGCTCGCCGCGGCGAAACCGCCCGCAGAAGAGATCGTCACGGTGAATTCGTCATTCGCCGTAGAGGCGGTGACCGAAGCGCGACGGATCTCGAAGGGATAGGTCTGATCGTCCGTCGAGCCGCCCACCCACTCGTAATTTTTCTTATTCTCGCTCTCGATGCGCGCGATGACGGTATAAACGCCCGCGGCTCTCTGCTTGTTATTGAGGATCGTGTACCTGTCGGAATACTCCACGACGGAGAATTCGAAAGACTGCTCCTCGCCGTTATAGACGTAAGTCTTGCCCTCCGTCGGAACGGGGATGACGAGCTGTGCCTTGCCGATCACGAAGGGATAGGTCTGATCGTCCTCGGTGTCGTCCGAAGCGGTCGCGCCCTTCCAAATATAATTCGTGCGGCACGCCTCCTTGATGGAGACCGTCACGGTGTAGCTGCCCGCATCGGTGTAAACGTTGCCCGTGACATCATAGATCTCCGCGTTGCCCGCCTGCTTGAAGACGTAGACGAGGGGCTCGCCGGAGTAAGTGTAGGTCTTCTCCTCCGCGGTAAAGGCGGTGGGCTTATTCAGACGCACCTTGTAGATCTCGAAGGGAACGGGATCGGACTCGAGCGCGGTATAAGCATTCAGCGCACCCGCGGGCACGGAGAACTTCGCGAAATAGGCGCCGGAATCCACAGGCGCTTCGCTCGAATAATCGGCGTCGGTCGCGCTCTGCAAACGATAGAGGACGTTGATCGTGTCGCCGTATTTCGCCATGGCACCTGCCTGCGCGGGGGTGCCGTCATAGGTCTTGCTGGTCACGTACGGCGCAGTCACCCATTCATTGACCGCATTGCCCGTGATCTCGAATCCCGCGACTGCGGAGAGGGAACCCTCCGAAACGGGCGCCACCCACTCGTACTTGGAATCATACTGTGCCAAAATGGTGAAGGTGACGTCGTGGATGCCGATCTCGGTATAAGACGCAGGCGTCACGAAATAGGGAGAATTCACAGGGAGCGTGACGTCCGGAGAGAGCGGCTCACCGGTATAGGCCTTGGGCTTTAAAGTCGGGGTGGTGATGGCGTACTTGCCGATCACGAAGGGATATTCCAGCGGATCGACGTCCACGTTCTCGTCCCCGTCCGCCCACTCTGTATTCAACGTATCCGTCAAGGTGACGGTCACGGTGTGCTCGCCGACAGCGGTCGCACTGTTGCCGGTGATGGCGTAATACGCTTTGGAAACATTGTCCTCCGCTTTGAAGACGTATGTAACGGCAACGCCGTCGTTATTGTACTCGTAGGGGACCTTCGTGCCGGGGTTGAAAGAATAGGTCTTCTCCTCGGCGGTGTATGCCGTCGGCTTCACGATGGGGAGCCTCTTGATGACGAAGGGGATGTCGAGATCCTCGGTGGTGTCGCCTTCCCAAACGAAATTATCTTTGTCGTCCAAAGATACCGTCACGGAATAGGTGCCTGCCGCCGTCTTCTCGTCGCCCGTGATGGTGTAATACGCGCTATGCACTTTGGACGCCGCGGTGAACGCAAAGTAACGCGGGGTGCCGTTATAGACGTATTCGACATTCTCTGCGACCGGCTTGGTGACGGTGAAGGGCACGATCTCGTAGTCGAAAGTCAAGGGCGCTTTGGTGCCGTCCTCCCAAGTAACGAGGGTGTCCGCCTCTTCTATCAGCGTGGCGGTGACGGCATAGTCGCCCACGACCGTCGCGGTCTCGCCCGACAGCTCGTAATAATTCTCGCCGCCCTTCGTATCGAAGACATAGGTAGCCGCATTCTGCGGATCATAGACATACGACTCTTTATCGGAGAACGCCGTGGGCTTCACGACACGGCGGATACTCACCGTCGCACCCGTCACGCGCGCATGGGCGTAGAAGATGCCGTCATTCGCATCGTAACGAGTGAGGTCTCTGTCCCCGAAGGACACGCTGACCTCTCCGCCCGAAACGGCTTCGGTCTTGATCTTATATTTAAACGTGATGAGTTTGCCCGTCACGAAGACGTTGGTATTCTGATTCCTGAAAAGGAAATATTTCTCGTTGATGCTCTCGCCCGCACCGAGGAACTGCCAGGTGTCGATGACGTTTTGATCTCCTTTGATGGCATCGTTGATCTCCGGGAAAGTGGGTTCGACGACGGAGAAGAATGGACTGTTCTGCTCATAGAGGAAGCCGACGAACTCCAATTTGGTGCTATCGAAAGCGGGCGCGAAACGGATGCTGTTGATGCCGAAATTCTCGACGACGCTCACGGTAGCAAGGACATAATCCACGCCGTCCTCTTCGACGAAAGAGGTCGTCATGTTGAGCGCGGTGGTGGTAACTCCGGGCTCATCCACGTTGAATTTATAATAGCCGTACACCGTGATATCCCTGTCGGGCATCACGACGAAATCCACGGGGGTCGTGCATTCTTCGTCCATATACCACCCGAGGAAGGTATAGTAGGGAGAGAACCTCGCGGGGATCTCCTCATCGTAATTCACGATCTTGGAATACGGAAGAGTGACCACATTCTCGGACGTATGCTCGCCGGTATAGAGGATCTCTGTCGTATTCTCCGCTTGGTAGCCTTTCTTGAAAGTAATGTCGTACTTGATCGGCGTAGCCGTATAGGTGGGCTTATAGATTGCGTTATTGCCGCCCTGCACCTCTTCCCATCCGCGGAAAGTATAGAAATACTTCGTAGTGGCATCCTTCGAGGGAGGCAGACCTTCTCTGTCCTCAAGCAGCGCCGCATCGATGGTCACGTCCGCCGCGTTGTCGTTACTCTCTTTGAAAGCATACGGTGTCTTACCGTCCGCCGCATAGAGAAGGACGCTGTACGCGCCGGGAAGCATCGTCACGACACCGCCGCTGACATCAAGATCGCGCTTCTGTCCGAGAGCAAGGAGCGTGTTGTCGGGATCGACGGTCACGGTGATCTGATAATCTTTGGCGTCTGCCGAAGGTTTGGCGAGGAATCGAAGCGTCGCGATGGTGCCTTCGCCGTAGCGTTTGGCGCTATGCACCCATACAAGGGGGAATCGCTTCACGCCGTAACTCCCGTAAGAGCCGTCGGCGTCCTTGCCCGCAGCCTCGAATTCCGACGTCCAGTTCTCATTCTCCACAGGATCTTTCGGAGTGACACCGAGGAGCGTCATCACCGACGGATCGAAGGTAACGAAGATCCTGATCGCCTGAATGCCGGAACTGTTATGCCCGAGATCGATGTCCACGTCGAATTCCTGCCCGCGATTGACCGTCACGTTGGATAGGGTCAGCGTTTGCTCCGCCTTCTCGGCAGCCACGGCATCGCCTACGCGCAAGAGGGACAGACCCGCGAGCAAGAGCACGCATATCGCGAGCACCGCAAGCATCTTGATCAGCCATTGATTTGTTCTCTTCTCTGCCTTTTCCATAATATTCTCCAAATCACGGTTTATTTGCCTATGTTGTCTTTTTGTGTACGTTTCCTACGATATATGAGATACGCGATGACGATCGCGCCTGCAAAGATCACCACGCCGCCTACGATAAGCCCTATCATCAAGGCTGCCTGCCCGTTCTCGGGATCGCGGATCGCATCCACCGCGCCGTTCGAGATGACGACGACTTTCTTCGCCGCCGTCAAGCCGCCCGTCGTGGTGGCGGACACGTCTTCCGCATCGCTGAAGGTGACGGGCTCGCCGTACTTCTCGTTGTAGACGGACTCCAGATCTCCTTCGAGGTGCCCGACCTGTCTGACGACCACCTTGATCGAATGTTCGCCGTCCTTCGCGCCGTCCTTCACATTGAAAGTAAGCGTGATGAGGCGACCGGTATCGTCAACGTTCTTATTGTCGGCGTAGAGGATGCGGTACGGGTATTCATAGCCGCCCTCTTCGAAATTATCCATAGGACCGAGACTCGTAAGTGCGCTACCGAACTCACGCGCGGTGAGCTCGAGGGCATCCTCGTCGTACTCCACACGGAGATAGAGCTCGTTGATGCCGTCATTCTCCGTCAAGATGACGTCCGCGCGCACTTCGCCGCCCTCTTTCGTCAAGTCGAGGTCGACCTTCACGTCACGCGTCTCCGCGAGCGCGGATACCACGGTGCCGCAGCACGTCGCCACGAGCACGAAGCAAATAAGCAACAGTCCGAGTAATCTTCTCACAGTCCACTCCTTATTCCGCGGTGATGAAAGCGTGCGTCACGCCGCTGATCACGAGGTCTATGTCCTCTCCGTCCTTAACGTTCGCGAAGTCGATCGAGGAGCCGTCGATCGTGAAAGAGGTCTCGATGTCGAGCTTGCCGTTCTTTACCGTCACGGTGCCGATCGTCTCGACTGTGAATTCTCCGATCGAGAGAGTGTGACCGCCGAGGTCGATATAGATATCTTTATCCGTTATGAAAGCGCCATCCTCGAGCGCGATGTCGGCGATCATGCCGACTCTCTTGCCCGCCGCAAGAGCGGCGCCGAGCGCCTCCGCATCGTCCACGAAAACGACTTGACCATCAAACGCCACGTCATTCGGACCGACGATGACGTCATTCGTGTGGTACACGCCATTCACCGTAACGTCGGAACAGATCTCGTAACCGTGTCCGGTCGCGAGCGCCGCACGCGCAATGAAGACGTCTCTGGTGTCTTTAAATCCGTCGCTGTTCACGTCCCACAAGAAGGTGTAAAGGTAACCGTTCGCGGGAACGGGTTCGCCGATCTTCGCCCATGCGGCAGCCGCGTCGGTGATAGTGGTAAATTTCACGCCGACGAGACATTTCTTCATCAAGATGATATCCTCGGCGGTAACGGAGCCGTCGCCGTTGATGTCGCCGAGACCGAGGTCGAGCGTCATGATGGCGATATAATAGGCGTCCGCATCCGTCTCGGTGCTGACGAGGACGTCGAACGCCGTGACCGTGGTGTAGGTGTATTCATTATCGACCTTGACCGCCTTCACCCAGCTCGTCACACGGAAGGCTCCGATCGAACCGACCGTCGGGATCTCGGTATTCTTCGTGAACGGGAACGTGGCTGCGGTGTCCGCGAGGACGAAGGCGCCATTCTCCCACTTGAGCTCACGATACAAGCCGGTGGCGTAATCCGCACCGTCATTCAGCGCGCGGAAACGGAACTCATAGACCATCTTCTCCCAAGCCGCGACGAGGACGAGGTCATCCTCGACGGCAGTCGCGAAGTCATATTCTTCGTCCTCCAACGCCCAGTAGAGGAAGACGTGATTATTGTCGAAGGTGGGTTCGGCGGGTTCGGCGGCTTTCTGTCCGTCGAAGACGTACTGCACTGCGGGAAGTCCCGCCGCCGTAGAGAACGCCTCGGTGAACTCGAAGGTGACCGAGTATACCGCATTGAGGTCGAGCTCCGCCGCGGAGTAATTCGCGTTCGTCGTGGTGACCGCCGCAACGATCTCCTCTTTCGGCACGTCAGCCGCTACCGCGGTATAGACGTTCGAGGAGAGAGCGACGCCGTCCACGCTGTAGGTGAGGGTGATCGCGTCGTTATTCACGATGCCGCCGCACGTGAGGGTCACGGTGCCGCCGTTATATGCCGCCGTGAGGGTCAACGCCTTGGCGGTGACGACGATCTTCGCCGTTCCCGGAGTGCCGAGGGAGTAATTGGCGTTAAGGGTACTGCCGCTCTTTACGCCGGTGGTGTATACGTAATCACCCACGCCCGCATATTGCGTGTAAGCGTTTACGGGCTGAACCTCGAGCGCGCCGTTGACGTCGTTTTCATCGCCCTCGACGATGCCCTCCGCCTCGAAGGTGAAGAGGTTCGCCGCGGGGACCGCGTCGCCGTAGGTAAGCTCGTATTCCGTTTCCTCGTCGATGTAGGTCTTTACGGTCAACGTCTTCGCCGCGATGGTGAAAGTAAACGTTTTGGCATCAATGCCGCCCGTCGTCCATTCGTAGTTATCGGAGTCCTTGAGAGATACGGTCACCGTCTGCTCGCCCGCGTTCGTGCGTGTGTCGTTGGACACAGTGAAGAGGTCGGTATCGCCATCGGCAGCAAAGTCGTAGGTCTGCTCCTCGCCCGAATAGGTATAGGTCTCGGTGGTCTCCGTCGGAGCGGTGACCTTCGCCTTACCGATCGTGAAGGTGAAGGAGAGATCGGCATCACCGCCATTCACCCATTCGTAGTTATCCTTATCGTTGATCGCAACGGTCACAGTCTGCGAACCCGCGACGGTGCGCTTATCGTTGCTGACGGTGTAGAGCGCCGAACTGCCCGCTGTAGCAAACTCGTAGGTCTGCTCTTCACCCGTGTAGGTGTAGGTCTCGGTAGTCTCGGTCGGAGCGACGACCTTCGCCTTACCGATCGTGAAGGTGAAGGAGAGATCGGCAACACCGCCATTCACCCATTCGTAGTTATCCTTATCGTTGATCGCAACGGTCACAGTCTGCGAACCCGCGATGGTGCGCTTATCGTTGCTGACGGTGTAGA
>JAFTBD010000106.1 GCA_017455385.1 Clostridia bacterium | reverse complement strand
GGCGTAGAACTCGTTAGCCCACTCGAATCCGAGCCACTTGATATCCTCCTTGATGGAATTCACGTACTCGACGTCTTCCTTCGTGGGGTTGGTGTCGTCGAAACGCAGGTTGCACGCGCCGTTATATTTCCGCTTCATGCCGAAATTGATGGCGAGGCTCTTCGCGTGTCCGACGTGCAGGTAGCCGTTCGGTTCGGGCGGGAAACGGGTCACGACCGTCTTCACCTTGCCTTCGGCAAGCTCTTTCTCGATGATCTCTTCAATAAAATTCGTGTTTTCCATTCTATATTTCCTTGTGCGGATCTTATCTCCGCTTTCTTTTATTTTGTCATCCCGAGGTGTCTCGAGGGATCTCTACCTTGTGCTAAAATCGGATGAGATCCTTCGACTTTGCTCGCTATTCGCCTGCGGCTCTACGCGGACCTACGCTTCGCTTCGGTACAGGATGACGATCTTATATGTTCGCGTCAGCGCTCCGCAACTCCACTCTCCACTTTCCACTCTCCACTCTCGCCTACGGCGCAACCTTCATTCCTAATTCCTAATTCCTAATTAAAGCGAAGCGTTACCACACCGCGACGCAGTCGCAATTCATGACCGTAAGGTCAATTCATGCCGAAGACAATTCACGCGGCATAGCCGCAATTCATTGCGCGTCAGCGCTAATTCCGCATTCCGCATTCCGCATTCCGCATTAAGACAGCCCGTCTATCACGCCGTCTTCGGATATCGTCATCTTGTAAGCATTGGGCTCTTTCGGCAGTCCGGGCATCAGCATCACCGAGCCGCATTCCACCACCACGAAGCCCGCGCCTCCGCGCACCGTGACGTCGGTGACGGGGAAGGTAAATCCCGTCGGACGCCCGAGCGCCTTTTGGTCGGGGGACAGGGAGTATTGCGTCTTCGCGATACAGACAGGGTAGCTGCCGTAGCCCTGCTCTTCCGCCGCCGCGAGTTTCGCCGCCGCTACGTCGGAGAAGGTCACTTCCGCCGCGCCGTAGATGCGCTTCCCCACCTTCTCGATCTTGACTTTCAGGGGATCGGTGAGCTCATAGGTATAGGCGAGGTCGTAGTCTTTCGCACTCGCTTCGAGCACGGCGTCTGCGAGGGCAAGGGCGCCTTCGCCGCCTTTCAGGAAACACTCGTTCACCACCGCTTTGACGCCCTTTTCCGCGCAGTATTTCTGCACGAAAGCGATCTCCGTGTCGGTGTCCGTCGCGAACTTGTTGATAGACACCACGAGGGGCACGCCGAATACCTTCGTGAGGTTATCCACGTGCGCACCGAGGTTCACGATGCCCTTTTCGAGGGCGGGAATGTCTTCCGCCGTGAGGTTCGACTTGTCCACGCCGCCATTATATTTCAGCGCACGAACGGTGGCGACCAGCACCACCGCGGCGGGTTTCAGCCCCGCTTTGCGACACTTGATGTCGAGGAATTTCTCCGCGCCGAGATCCGCGCCGAAGCCCGCTTCCGTCACGGTGATGTCGGAAAGGGAGAGCGCCGTCTTGGTGGCGATGACGCTATTGCACCCGTGCGCGATATTCGCGAAAGGTCCGCCGTGGATGAAGGCGGGGGTGCCGCCGATGGTCTGCACCAAATTAGGCTTGACCGCGTCTTTCAGAAGGATCGCCATCGCTTCCTCGGCGCCGAGGTCGCCGCAGGTGACGGCTTTGCCGTCCTCGTCATAGCCGACGATGATCGCGGCGAGACGCCGTTTCAGATCGGTGACGTTCTCCGCGAGGCAGAGTGTCGTCATCACTTCGCTCGCCGCCGTGATGTCGAAACCGCCCTCGTGCGGTTCGCCGTCCGCGCCGCCCTTCGCGCAAAGAATGATCTTGCGGAGGGAACGCTCGTTCATATCCATCGCGCGACGGAAAGAGATGACCTTGATCTTCTTCTCGTTGCCGAACTTGATGTGGTTGTCGATGAGCGCCGCCAAGAGGTTATTCGCCGCCGTGATGGCGTGGAGGTCGCCCGTGAAATGCAGGTTGATATCCTCCATCGGGAGCACTTGGCTGTAACCGCCGCCCGTGGCGCCGCCCTTGATGCCGAATACGGGGCCGAGCGAGGGCTCGCGAAGCGCCAGCGCGCACTTCTTCCCCATCAGGGTGAATGCGTCCGCCAAGCCGATGGACACCGTGGTCTTCCCCTCTCCGAGCGGGGTGGGATTGATGGCGGTGACGAGGATGAGTTTCCCTTTCTTCGCGCCGGGGCGCGCCGTCACTTTCGCCTTATATTTGCCGTAGAGTTCGACGTCGTCTTCCGTCAGCCCGAGCTTCGCCGCGATCTCCCCGATGGGGCGCAGCGTGCATTCTCTCGCTATTTCGATATCGCTTTTCATTGATGTCCTCCGCAATGAGACGGGAACTTGATGGCGTCGCTCGCGATCTCCATCCCGCCGTCCTTTTCCTTGAATCCGAATTTCACAAAGTATTCGCTGACGTACGCCACCCGAAAGAGAGGCAAGGACCGCGTGTAAGCGTCCATCGTCGCCCTCGTCAGGAAGTCGCCGAGTCCGAAGCCGCGCCTATCGGGCGTCACGTACACACCCTCGAGCACCGCCGTATCGGGCAGGAAGGTCACGTGCGCCGCACCGATGAGACGTTCGTCCTCGTAGAGCGCAACGTCCACCCCCTCGCCGTAAGAGGTCTCCACCCCTTCCGCACGGAGAAAAACCATACAGCTATCGTCGATGACCGGTTTAACGTGTAACATACGCGCCCCCTATACTTTGTTACTCAATTATAAAGAATAATGCGGGAGCTTGTCAACATAAACAGCGCGGCATTGTACGCCTGAATAATGAATTGCACTTCGTGCGTGAATTGACCCTGCGCGGCGTTGTATTTCGCTCCGCGAAGGTATATTTCCCCTGTTGGGAGAGTTTTAGGACATTATCATCCATAACGCGACGCAGTCGCAATTCACGGAGCGAAGCGAGAATTCATGCCGTAGGCAATTCATGCGGCAAAGCCGCAATTCATTGCGCGTCAGCGCCATAATTCCTAATTAAATCTCCCTTTCTCTCGGATCTACCCCTCCGACCATATACACCCGTGTATATCCCATATGCTCCATCGTGTATTTCACTTGGGCGCTGCGGAGCCCTTTACTGCAATAGAGGACACAGGGCGTGTCCTTGGTCGGGACGGTCTCCCAAATATGGGAATAGATCTCGGTGAAGGGGGTATTCAGCGCGCCGAAGAGATGTCCTTGGGCGTATTCTTCGCGCGCACGGCAGTCGAGAAGCAATGCGCCGCCCTGTACGAGGGCGCGGGCTTCTTCGCGGGAGATAGTGGCCATCGGTGCGGGTTCATGATATTCCATATGGGCGTTCACGTCCGTGACGGGAGCCGCGGTCTCACTTGTCGCGCGGAGCATCACCGTGCCGTGCGGGGGCACGGTGAAGGTAAGCGGTGAATCGGGGGCTATGTCTTGATGCGTCCATAGATCGCGCAGGGTCAGCACCATGCCGCCGAGACCTGCTTCCAAGGGGGAAATGCTCATCTCCAAGGGACTTTTGCTGCGATTCAAGAAGGCTATCGCCCGCTTGGCGGCGCCTTCTTCGGCGAGCTCTTTTACCCACACTTCGCCGATAAGCGCGCCCTCTCCATCTCTGTATTCTTTCACCACACAGGCCTGCTTACAGGCGGGGTCTTGGTCGAGAGCGATAAGCTCTTTATTCTTCAATACCGAGAGCGTCTCATCGGATATGGTCGTCAAGTCACACCCGATCATCAGCGGCGTGGACATCATGCACCACATCGCGAAATGCGTCTTCTCTTCCTCGTGCGTGAGCCCGTTCCCGATCTGCATCATGTCGAGATCGTTCACGTGCCCGGGGGCGCAATATTTTCTGAGGGGTTTCACGTGGTCGAGCTGTCGAATGATCGAGTCGAAGTTGGGATTGATATCCGCGGCGGTGCGCCAAGAATCGGCTATATCCACCGCCCACTCCCCGGGGAAGAACTTGCGACAGATATTATAGACGATGACTCGACCCGTTCGGCGGCGAATGTCCTCGATGACCCGCGCGATATGCTCGTATTCCGCTCTCTCATCCACCCCTTCGCGAAGCGCGCCGCACCAATCCACTTTGATAAAGTCGAAGCCGCATTCTTCGAGAAACATCGAAAGGTCCTCGGTCTCGTGACCGCACAGTCCGACGTTTACGCCGTTCTCCCCTTCATTATCGTAATAGTATCCGCACGAGGTCGCGCCCGCCTCGGAATATATGCCCGCTTTCAGCCCAAGAGAATGGGCATAGTCCGCGAGCGGTTTGATCCCGTTCGAAAAGCGCTCTTTGTGAAATCGCAGGGCGCCGTCCTCGCCTCTCCCGCCAAAAAAACCGTCGTCGGTATTGGCGTATTCATAGCCGCAAGCCGCCAGCCCCGTAGAGACCAGACGGTCGAACTGTGTTTTCAGCTTTTGTTCGGAAATATTCGTACGAAAACAGTTCCAAGACGCCCAGCCCATAATGGGCGTTTTTCTGCGATGATCCATAGTTCGAGCTCCTTTCGTCATCATTCGCCGTATATTTCGTAACTGACTTTCCCTTCGGAGAGCGTCACGACGCAGTTCCGGAACCCCGTCTTATTATTATAATTGGAGCCGGCGTGGAGGTTCGGGAAATCATAATGGTCGGTCTTGGACGTGAATGCCTCGGGCGGGACGTGGGAGTGACCGGACACGACGTACTGCACGCCGTACTCGGTGAATTTCTCCGCAAATTCGCGGAACTTGTAGTCATGCACCACACCGCAGTCCTCGCAGACGTGCTCGTAGGCGGGAACGCTGTCCTCCGCGATCATCGCAATATGGGAAAGCACGAGGTTATAGGTGTAGTCCTCGTAGGGCTTCCCTGCCATCGCAGCGGTGTACCATTCATATTCTTTGTCCTTATAGGCGTTGTAATTCGCCAATCCCGCAAAGCGGTAGAAATCATCGTCGTGGTCGTTGGCGAAATTCAAAACGGTGAAAAAGGCGTCCTTCACCGTGAAGGTGTAATATTGCTCCCCCGTCTCCGACCCCGTCGGGATCAAAGACCACAGATAAGGCGCGATCATCCCGCGATACTCGTGATTTCCGAGGGTGTAATAAACGGGCATCACACTGCCGGACGCGAGCGCCGACACCTTCAGAAGCGGCTCGATGATATCGTTCTCGACGTCGTTATAACTCTCCGCGTGATCGCCGAGCATGAGGACGAAGTCGCAGGACGCGCCGTACTTCTCGTAGGCATTCCGCACAGCCACCTGTGACGCCGACGTGGCGCCTTGGTTGTCCGACACGACGAGGAACTTGACGTCCGCCCCCTCTGCCGCCGCGCGGAACTTGTATTCCTTGCCACGGATCTCCTTGCCCATTCTCCACACCTTGTCCGTGCCGTCCTTGGTCTGTCTGGAGGAGACGAAATAGGTGGCGCCATCGAGGTCGGAACGCTTCAAATCGATGCGGTGGATCTGCCCGTCATAGAGGATGGTGCCCTCGTCTTCTTCGTTGTATATAGTTGTCACTCCGTCCTTCGTGACCGTGACCGTGCCCGTCCCGGGACCTGTCGTCGCGAAGAGCACGGAATACCCGTCGGGGCCATTCACGTACACCGAAGGCTCACAGAGGAAGGCATACGGACGAAGATAGGCGCGTGCAAAGTCCCTTGCGAAGGGGACGATGACGAGCCCCGCGGTCACGAGGACCATTACAATGGCGAGCGCGACGCGCAGCGCCTTCCCCACCTCGAAAGCATCCCACGATGTATACACTATGAGACAGTCCAAAACCGCGAGCTCGGTGAAGAGGATCACCTGCCCCATCGTCAAGCTGACCGTGCGGCTGACGCCGATCGCCTGCGTGACGAGGCGATAAATGACGGGGATGGTGAATGCCGCCACCACGCCGCACACGATAGGCGCGACGATGAGCCCGACGAGCTTCGCCCCCTTTGCGTCCGCGAGCATAAAGCCCATCACGGCGACGAGCGCGCCGATGGCGAGCGCCCATAAGCGCTGCGGCACAGGTCTCTTATCCACGTATAATTGCGGCAACTTCAGCGCGATCAGGACCACGAAGACATTGATCGCGAGCAATATAACGTAATACAGCCAAAGGATCTTGGCGTTGTAAAAAAACTTGGTAAATAACATAAACTACTCCTACCGTAGAGATCTATTTAATTATAGCACGACGATTCTGTCATTGCAATAATAGCGATTGCTCTACACAAAAGAATGCGAGAACGATTGCCTTACAAGAATGCACTTTTCTTTTGAAGAAAAGTTCCAAAAGAAAGTGGGGGTTGCGATTCCCCCAAACCCCTAAAACGCTTTTATTAGGATGATTTATGCTCGCACATTTCTTTATGTAACGTGCGCTGTGATTATGAACTGCGCCGCAAAGTGCGGCGAGGAGCTCAGCTTCGTGGGTCGGAAGCCATCAGAGGAGAATAAGGGCGGAGCGTTCAAAACAGATACGTCGACGATACGGAAGGATGGCTTTTCCGGTTTTCCACTAACTACACAACCCTGATCAATTACAACACCGCGCGAAGCGCGAGAGCAAAATCCCTTTTAACAAAGTAGTGCACTCGGCTTCTTTTCTATACTTATCTTATTCTTCGAATTCCGTCGTTTGATTGATGATAAATAAGATCCGCTCCACGACCCTGTCCGGCTCTGCAATGTTTTTCAAAGTAAGCAAAGTGCATTCTTCGTCGTTTCCCGGGATCTCCAACCAAATCCGTAACCGCCCGTAATTCCAAGTTTTCGTTTCGGAAAAATATAGCGTGAACGTATGTGTTACTTTAAGCTTGTAATCCAGATCCAAGACCTCTTGCGGATAGAATGCAAGTTGGCTTCCGTCTTCATCCGTAAATACAAATGCGCCCTCTTTGTATATAATAGCCTCTATGGGCAGGTCATTGTGATAATTCGTTTTGGTGACGGTAACTATAACAAAGATGAAAAGCAAAATGGTCAACGCCAAACTGATTATGGTCCCGACCCTGCTCTCACAAATTGCGCTGAATATTGCCCCGCCGATGCCAAGAAGTATGAGAATAATTCCCGAAATCACCTCTCCTAAACATTTCAACCGAATCCGCTCTGCTATAACCATACTTTATTATAACACAATACTTTTACGCTTTTCAATCCGGATTGTTCGCGCGAAGCGAGAGCAAAATCCCGCTTAACAAGGCGGTGGAGAGTGGTATAGAGGCGAGCGCTCTCCGAGGAGGCGGGTCTGAGCGTACTTTTCGTACGTGATGCCCGACGAGCGAGGTAGCTAGCGAAGCATATATGCCGCTATACACCGCCTGCACAAAAAAAGACCGTGCAACGAACTGCACGGTCATTTTTTTTGTAGCTTAGAATAGATCAGAAGAAACACGCAAGTGTTTTCCTTAAGTGGATCTTTAACCCGTCCAAAGGGGATATTTTGAGGCATATCTGCCGATCGGTCTCTTTCG
>JAFTBD010000105.1 GCA_017455385.1 Clostridia bacterium | reverse complement strand
ATCCTCAAAGACCTCGAATACCTTGGTATCGAAGTCGATTATGACCTCAACGAGCAGGCAAGAGGTGTTTTTGCTGATATTTCCGCGAAGAGCAGCAAAGTCAAGGTGCTCGTCATCCCCACGAACGAAGAGCTCGTCATTGCTCGCGACACGAAAGCGATCGTCGAATCCCTTTCCAAATAAGCCGAAAAATAGTTTGTCAATTTTGTTGACAGGCTGTTGGGTTTTATCTATAATAATATAACGTTAGTGTATTTATCGCACGTTTCATAGGAGGTGAATGGTATGGCAGTACCGAAGTGTAAATCATCGAAATCCAGAAGAGATTCCCGCGCGGCGAATTGGAAGGTCAGCGCTCCTTCTCTCGTGGAATGTCCCAACTGTCATGAGCTTATCCAGAGCCATAGAGTGTGTCCTTCTTGCGGATACTATGGACAAAAGAAAGTCGTTGAAATCAAGACGAAGTCGAATGACTGATAGAAATCGCTTGACGCAAGTCAAGCGTTTTTTTTGACCGTTTGCGTATGTGCGTGTGACGGTATGATGCAGAGGTAAGAGTATGAAGATTGCGGTAGACGGATTCGGCGGCGACAATGCTCCGCAGGCGGTCGTGCAAGGGGCGATGGACGCCCTTCGTGCCGATCCGAAATTGGAGATCGTTCTCACCGGTAAAGTCAAAGATATGCGAATTCTCACGGGAGAGGAGACCTTCGGCGGTCGTCTGACGATGCGTGAAGCCGATGACGTCATCTCTTGCGAGGAGGTGCCCACCCTCGCGATTCGCACCAAGAAAACGAGTTCTCTCGTCGTTGCGCTCGACCTTGTCGCGAACGGGGAGGCGGATGGCGTGGTCTCCGCAGGCTCGACGGGTGCGGTGCTGATCGGCGCCACCTTAAAAGTCGGCAGGATCAAAGGGGTGGAAAGACCTGCGCTCGCGCCGGCATTGCCCACCGTGAAAGGCGGGAACGTTATTTTGTGCGACTGCGGCGCGAACGTGGACTGCAAGCCTTCTTATCTCGTTGGGTTTGCCCGTATGGCGTCAGCGTATCAGAAAGGCGTTTTCGGAGTGAAAGAACCTCGCGTCGGGCTTCTCAACAACGGTGCCGAGTCCACGAAAGGGAATGCCTTCTCCGTCGAGGCATATAAGCTTCTATCCGAATGCGCGGATATTCATTTCGTTGGGAACGTGGAGGCGAGATATATCCTCTCCGGCGACGTGGACGTCGTCGTGGCGGACGGTTTCGACGGTAATATCGCACTGAAGAGCGCAGAGGGAACTGCGAACGCCGTTTTCTCGATGCTGAAAGAGGAGATCATGTCTTCCTTCCGCTCGAAGATAGGTGCGCTTCTTTTGAAGCCCGCATTCAGGAATTTGAAGAAAAAAGTGGACTATAACGAGCATGGCGGCGCCGCGTTCCTCGGGGTGAAAAAGCCTGTCGTCAAGGCGCACGGCTCCTCGAAAGCGAAGTCGATCTGCGGCGCGATCTTGCAGGTGCGGGATATGATCCGCGGCAACGTATGCGAGATGGTCTATCCGGAGAAAGAGAATGGATGAGTTCGTGTGTTTGCAGGAGAAGATAGGGTATACTTTCAAGGACGTTTCGCTCCTTGAGAGAGCCTTGACGCATAGTTCCTTCGGTGCGGACCATTACGATCGTTTGGAGTTTCTCGGCGATAGCATCGTGAATTACGTCGTTTCGGAAATGCTCTACGCGGAGAGCGGGGCGGAAGCGGGAGAGATGTCCAAGACGCGCGCCTCGATCGTTTCCAAAGAGCCTTTGGCGTTTTTATCGGATGAATTGGGATTTTCCGCTTTGTGCAAGAGGAAGAATTGCGCCCTGTCCGTTAAGATGAAATGTGATCTTTTCGAGTCAGTCACGGCGGCGATCTATTTGGACGGAGGGATGCAGGCGGCGTCCGAATTCGTGCGTACCGCGATACGATCTTTGCCATTTCGTGCGGTGGATTATAAGAGCGAACTGAAGGAGCTTTGCGAGAAGAAAAGGTGGAACTATCATGCTCCCGAGACAGTTTCCGAGACCAAGAAAGGCAAGGTTTTTACGGTGGAAGTCTACATAGGCGGCAAGAGTCTCGGCGTGGGCAAAGGTACGAGTATCCGTATCGCGGAGAACGAGGCTTGCAAATGTGCGTTGGAGCGTTTGCGGAGCGAGGGGCTCATCTGAATTATTCTTTCGACGATCATCGAAACGGGTCCTACGGACGAGTGGGATCCGCTTTTTTTGTAAAATCGTGATTTTACTTTATTTTATATACGTAATTATGTTATAATCTTTTAAAATAGGTAATTCTGCCTATATGGGAGTAAAATGGTAAATTTCAAAAGACTCGAACTGCAAGGATTCAAATCCTTTGCCACCAAGACCGTAATAGACTTTCAGAATAGTTTTACGGGTATCGTCGGACCGAACGGCTGCGGAAAAAGCAACGTGGCGGATGCGGTCCGTTGGGTGCTTGGTGAAATGAGCGCGAAAGCTCTCCGCGGACAGAAGATGCAAGACGTCATCTTCAACGGCACGGAGAAGCGCCCTTCGATGTCTTACTGTGAAGTCTCCCTCGTTTTTGATAATTCCAATCACATTTTCAGGACCGATCGCGAAGAAGTGGTCGTCACCCGTAAGCTCTATCGCTCGGGTACCAGCGAGTATTATTTGAATCATAATATTTGTCGTCTGCGCGACATTTTGGATATTATGCGCGATACCGGTGCGGGCAAAGACGGCTATTCCATCATCGGGCAGGGCAAGGTCGCCGAGATCATGGAGTCCAAGCCCATCGACCGTCGTCAGATCTTCGAGGAGGCGGCAGGCATCGCGAAGACCAAGGCGGAGAAGGTCGAGACGGAGAGAAAGCTCACGCGTGCCGGTGAGGACATCACGAGGCTCTCCGACATCACGGCGGAGCTTGAGCGTCAGCTCGTCCCCCTCGCGAAACAGCGTGATGCGGCGCAACGGTTCTTCGAGTACAAAGAGCAGATGCGCTATCAGGAAGTGAATTATTACCTGCATTCCCGCGAGGACAGCGTTCGGAAGAAACAGATCATCGCCGAGAATGTCAGAGCGTATACCGAGGAGCTTCGTCAAAGAGAGAGCGATTCTTTGCACCTTGCTATGCGCCATAATGAGATATTGGACGAGATCGCGAAGAACGAAGATGCCGTCCGCGCCCTCTACGAGGAGCGTGAGCGTCTCAAAGTCAGCAGCGAGAAAAACAGCGGTTTAATGGCTGTTTTCAAGAGCAAGATCGCTCACTTGACAGAAGAAAAAGAACGTTTGGAGAAAGAGCTCACAGAGGCGACTGCCCAATGCGAAGTTACGACGGAGACGCTTGCCGAGGCGAATAACATCCTCGATATCCGCAGGAAAGAGTCTTATTTGGCGGAGCAGAGATTGCGCGCGTTGTCCTCCAAGTTGTACGCGTTATCAGAGGAGATCGCGGGAAACGAGACCTCCATCGAGCGTTCGAACAACGAGGTCTTCGACGTTTTCGGCAGGCTGTCTGACGTCAGATCCTCTCTCGCGGGGTACAATGCGGAGGCGGGGTCTCTCGGAGAACGCAAAGTCTCCCTAGAAGTGGCGGTCCGTACGTCGGCTTCCGTTCTCGAGAGGGAAGAGACGGCGAAACAAAACTCTCTCGCCCGTATTGACGCTTTGACCAAGAAGAAGCAAGCTTGTCGCGAGAAGCGCGCCGTCCGTTTTGGAGAATATAACGACATCAAGCAGAGCTTGTATCAGATGAATAATGCGCTCAATGCTCTCAATGCGGAGTATGGCAACAAAGAAGGTAGAGTGCGCGCGATGGCGGATATCGTCAGTCAGCACGAAGGCTATCAGCCGGCGGTCAAACTTCTCTTGAATGACGCCGCGACGAATAAAGAGCTCGCTTCGCATATCGAAGGCGTAGTCGGACAGCTCATCAAGGTCCCGAAAGAATACGAGGTCGCCATCGAGGCGGTGCTCGGCGCATCCGTGCAACATATCGTCACGCCGACCGATACCGATGCGGTCTATCTCGTCAATTATCTCAAGAGTCACGAATACGGCGTAGCCACGATGATCCCCGCGAACAAGGCGCGTCCGCAAGCCCTTGCCTATGAGTTCAGAGGCGTGCTGGACATGCCCGGCGCCATCGGCATTTGCTCCGATCTCATCGACTATGATCCCCGTCACGCCGACGTGATCTCTCAGCTCCTCGGTCGTACGATATTGGCGGAGGATCTCGAATCCGCGCGCGAAATGGCGGACAGATACGATTACGGCGTGAAGATCGTCACCTTGGACGGTGACATCATCGATCCGCGCAGGACCATCACGGGCGGCAGTCGTCGTCAGAAGTCTTTCTCACATTTGAGTCAGGAGCGCCAGCTCAATGACGCACAGGAAGAGCTGAAACGTCTCTTTATCGAGCGTGAGAAGCTCCGTGCCGAGATCGAGAAGAAAGAAAAACAAGCGAAGATCATCGAGGACGAAGTGTATGCGCTTCGTGAAGAGATGCAACAAATGGACGTCGATATCGCCACCGAGACCGAGCGTATCGCCACCTCCGACAAGATCATCCAAGAGACTACGGAGCGTATGACGCGCGACCAAGCGGAGCTCGACGAAGTGAATGCGAGGCTCGACGCCGTTATGAAGGATATTGCCAATGCGGAAGACCTCAACCAAGATATGGAAGGGCAGAGGCAGAGCGCGCAAGGCATGGCGCAAGCGTCCAAAGAGGATATCGAGAATATGCGCAAGACGCGCGATATGCTCTCCGCGGCTGTGACCAACGCGCAGGTGGAAGCCTCCGCCTTGCAGATCGAGATCACGCAGATCGAGAATGATATCAAGCGTTTGGAAGAAGAGAAAGCGGCGGCGGAAAACACCGTGCGCGAAAAGCAAGTGGCGCTCAATCCTATCTTGGCTGAGCTCGATGAAGCGAACCGCAATGCCCCTGCGCTGGAATTCTCCGCGGCGGAGCAGGATCGCCTGAATGAGATCGAGAAAGAACTTCAAATGAAGGATATGGAGCGTAGCGCCCTTCGAGCCTCTTTGACGCAGGTGGATAAGGAGCGTCAAGCCATCAATGAAGTCATCAATACCATTATGGATAAGCGCGCACGCGAAGAGAGCAAGGTGGAGAAGATAGACAGCGACCTCGCTTCTCTGCGCGAAAGAGTCCTCGGGGAGTATGAGCTCTCGGAAGAAGAGATGCTCGCCATTCGCGATCCCGAGAATTTCGATCCGTCGCAAGCGCCCGCGGCGATCTCCAGTTTAAGAGGCAAGATCGCGCAACTCGGAAGCATCAACTTCAATGCCTTCGAGGATTATGAAAACGTCTTGAAGCGTCACGATGAGCTTGCGGCACAGCTGGAAGACCTCGTGAAAGCGAAAGAGGATCTGGAGAAGCTCATCGCCGCGATGAATGCCGATATGCTCGGCAAGTTCAACGTCGCCTTTGAACAGATCAATCAGAACTTTAAGAAGACCTTCGCCGATCTTTTCGGCGGCGGCAACGCCGATCTTGTGCTCGTGGATCCCGACCCCGAGAGACCGGAAGAATTGGAGAAGGGCGTCGATATCGTGGTGAAACTCCCCGGTAAGGCACGTCAAAACTTGCATTCTCTCTCCGGCGGTGAACAGGCTCTCACCTCTATCGCCATTTTGTTTGCCATTCTGCGCCTGCGTCCGATGCCTTTCGCTATCTTGGATGAGATCGAAGCGGCTCTTGACGAGAGCAATACCATCCTTTTGGCGAATTATCTTAAAAAGTACAGCCGTGATACCCAGTTTGTGGTCATCACGCATAAGAAGCCGGTCATGGAACTCGCGGATGAACTCTTCGGCGTGACGATGGAAGAGCGCGGTGTCTCCAAGGTAATCGCAGTGAAACTCAGCGATATCGCGGCGAATGCGGAGGCGTAATATGGGTTTTTTCAGTAAGATTGCCGATGGACTCAAAAGGACGAAAGAGGCCTTCTCCAAGAAAATATACGAATTGTTCAAGGGCAGAGCGCTGAACGACGAATTCTACGAGGAACTCGAAATGGCGCTAATCGGTGCGGACGTCGGCGTGGAGACCGCTTCGGCAGCCGTCGAAGAACTGCGTGATCGTTGCTTCCGAAAGAGGCTTTCTACGGCGGAGGAGGCCAAGGACGTTTTTGCCGAGATCTTGAAAGAAATGATCGATTACGAGATCCCGCCTTATGAATACCCGCTTTGTATTTTGGTCGCGGGCGTGAACGGAGTCGGGAAGACTACCGCTATCGGGAAATTGGCACATTATTTCACTTCGATGGGGAAGAGCGTCGTGCTCGCCGCCGCGGATACTTTCCGTGCGGCAGCCGCAGAACAGCTCGGTGTGTGGGCGGATAGGAGCAACGTCCGTATCATCAAGCATGAGGAAGGGGCGGATCCCGCCGCGGTCGTGTATGATGCCATCGCTTCTTGCAAGGCGAAGAAGACGGACGTACTTCTCATCGATACCGCAGGCAGACTGCATAATAAGAAGAATCTGATGGAAGAACTGAAGAAAATCGATCGCGTGGTGCTTCGCGATTATCCCGAGGCGGATTATCGCAGTTATATCGTTTTGGACGCCACCACGGGTCAGAATGCCCTCTCACAGGTGGAGATATTCAATGAAGCCATCGACATCGACGGCATCATCCTCACAAAGCTTGACGGCACGGCGAAAGGCGGCGTGATCATCGCCATCTGTAACGAGATGGAGGTGCCGGTGCTGTTTGTCGGCGTGGGTGAGGGGAAAGAAGATCTATTGCCTTTTGATGCGTCCGAATTCATCTCCGCCATAATTCCTTGAGTTTGTATAGCGGCGCATCTGTTTCGCTGACTATTTCGAAAACGGGCAGTCACGTACGACAAGTACGCTCCTGCCCGTTTTTCCCAAAGAGCGCTCGTATCTGCGCCACTCTCCAAGCACAAAAAGATTACAAATGGGGATCTTTCTATATCGTTTTTTTCTATCGAAAAGACTCCATTGAAAAACTATCAAGTAAAAATACTTGACAGCGGTGGTCGGATGCTTTATACTGTGTAAAGTAATTGTGCTTTCTAGGTGAGCGGATGGAGCTGAAAGATCGCGTGGAGATAGCGTCACTTCTGACGGAGTACGGCGCGTTGCTTACCGAGAAACAGAGGGAAATGCTCAAAATGTATACGGAGCTGGATATGTCCCTGTTCGAGGTAGCAGAAGAGTACGGCGTGACGCGTCAAGCGGTGCGGGATGCCGTTCGACATGCGGTCAGCACCTTGCAAAACTATGAAGATAAAGTGAGAAAGATCGCCTTGAAGCGCGATCTTACCGCCGCTTTGGACGCATTGCCCGAGGCGGATCGTGAGAGGCTACAAGGCTTGTACGACATTTTGGAGGGATAATGGGAGTATTCGAAGGACTCGGTGCGAGGCTGAATCACATTTTTTCCAAATTGAAGAATAAAGGCGCATTGACAGAACTGGAGATCAAGCAAGCAATGCGTGAGGTCCGCATCGCTCTTTTGGAAGCGGACGTAAATTTCACCGTAGCCAAGAATTTCATCGCCGCAGTCACGGAAAAGGCGATCGGCGAAGAAGTGCTGAAGAGCCTGACCCCGACGCAACAAGTCATCAAGATCGTGAACGAAGAGCTCATCAAGCTCCTCGGCGGCGCGCATACCAAGCTCGCCGTGGCGGATAAACCCCCGACGATCATATTGATGTGCGGCTTGCAGGGAAGCGGAAAGACCACGATGTGCGGTAAGCTCGGCGCCATGCTGAAAAAGAGTGGCAAGACTCCCGCGCTCGTTGCTTGCGATATCTATCGTCCTGCCGCTATTCTGCAGCTTCAAAAAGTCGGCGATAAAGCGGGCGTTCCCGTCATCGAGCAGGGACAGATAGCTCCCTTGAAGATCGTCAAGCACGCACTTGACCTCGCCTCGAAGAACGGATACGACACCTTGATCGTTGATACCGCGGGCAGACTGCATATCGAAGAAGCGCTGATGAATGAGCTCAAAGAACTCAAAGCGTTCCTAAAACCGCACGAGATATTATTGGTCGTGGACTCCATGACAGGTCAAGATGCGGTGAACGTCGCGGAGAAATTCAACGAGCTACTCGATATCACGGGTGTAATACTCACCAAGCTTGACGGCGACACGAGAGGCGGCGCCGCGCTGTCCATCAAGGCAGTGACTGGCAAGAGCGTTCGTTTCTGCGGAACGGGCGAGAAGATGGGAGACATCGAGCCTTTCCATCCCGAGAGGATGGCGTCGAGGATCCTCGGCATGGGCGACGTCTTGACCCTCATCGAGCGTGCGCAGGAAGCTTACACCGAAGAAGAGGCGAAGGCTCTCGAGAGGAAACTCCGCGAGCAGACTTTCACCTTATCGGATTATCTGGTGCAACTGGATAAAATGAAAAATATGGGTAGCCTTACCCAAATGATCGGCATGATCCCCGGTCTCGCATCCAAGATCGGCACCAAGGACCTCACCGTCGACGAGTCGAGGATCACCCGCACCAAGGCGATCATTCAGTCAATGACGGAAGAGGAGAGAACGCATCCCGAGATCATCAAGGCGAGCCGCAAAAAGAGGATCGCCGCCGGTAGCGGTACCGATCTACAGGACGTCAATGCCCTATTGAAGCAGTTTGAGGCGTCCCGCGAGATGATGAAGAGGATGAAGAGCGGCAGAAGAGGGGGATTCCCTTTTTAATACAAATTAATTTATACAATACATTGGAGGTATAAACAAATGGTTAAACTGAGACTTACAAGAATCGGCGCGAAAGGCAAGCCCTGCTATCGTATCGTTGCGGTGGACAGCAGGAAGGCGAGAGACGGAATGTACATCGAGCAAGTCGGGTACTTCGATCCCATGACCAATCCCGAGACCATCAAGGTCGACAAGGATCTTGCGAAAAAGTGGATCGCGAATGGCGCTCAGCCCACCGATACGGTCAGAGTCCTTCTGAAGAAAGCCGGCGTTTTCGAAGAGTAAGGTGAACGATCATGAAGGAACTCGTAGAATATATCGTTGAGTCCTTGACCGGCAACTCCGATTTCACAGTTACCGTCAGCGAGGAGGAGCGTCTCATCACCATCACGCTCTCACCTGCGGATATCGGTAGGGTGATCGGTCGCGGCGGTAAGACGGCGAAAGCCATTCGTCTTATCGTCAAAGCCGCGGCGTCCAAGCGCAATAAGCGTTACGACGTGGATATCAGAGAGACCGATGAGGTTGGCAGTAGCGAAAATAACTAAGCCCCATGGCATCAGAGGCGAGGTTCGGGCGTCTGTCCTTTTGGACAGTCCCGAACTTTTTTGCCGTATAAAAACCGTGTATCTTGAAGACGTCAAGCGCAAGATCTCATCGCGAAAGGGCGGCGACGTCGTCATTTGTGCCATCGAAGGCGTGATGAATCGAGACGACGCGGAACTTCTGCGCGGCAAGACTCTTTACGTGGACAGAGCAGACGCCGACGGGCTGAAAGAGAATGAGTATTTCATAGACGACCTCGTCGGATCGGACGTGATCGTCGCAGGAAAGTGTATCGGCAAGATCGCGGAGATCTATAAAGGCGGGCGCACCGCGGACGTTTTCGAGATAAAAGGAGAGAGAAACATCATGCTCCCGTTCTTGAAGAGGCTGTCTATGTCGGTCGACCTTGGCAATAAAACGGTGACTTTCGACGAGCAGGCTTTTTACGAGGTGGCGGTCTATGAAAATTAAAGTGCTCACTCTCTTTCCGGAAGCCTATCAAGGATTGAAAGTCGGTATCCTGCAGAAAGCGCTCGATGCCGAGAAATTCTCTTTGGAGATCTATAATATCCGCGATTATTCCGCAGATAGACATAAAAAGTGCGACGATTATCCCTTCGGAGGCGGCGCGGGTATGCTGATGACGCCGCAACCTCTCTATGACTGCATCATGGCGGCAGACCCCGATCACCTCTGCAAGCGCATCTATCTCTCGCCGAAAGGGGAGACCCTCTCGCAGAAGAAGGTCGTAGCGCTTGCATCCGAGAGCGATCTGTTATTCCTCTGCGGCAGTTATGAGGGCATCGACCAACGTATCATTGACGCCTGTATCGACGAGGAGCTATCCATCGGAGATTACGTCTTGACGAGCGGAGATCTCCCTTGTATGGTGGTCATCAACGCGGTGGCGCGTTACGTGGATGGGGTGCTAGGCAGCGAGCAGAGTACGGAAGAAGAGTCCTTCTCCGAAGGACTTCAAGGTGAGATACTGAGTGCCT
>JAFTBD010000104.1 GCA_017455385.1 Clostridia bacterium | reverse complement strand
CAACGTGTCATCACAGAAGCGTATGGACGTTGCTCGCTCTTTGAGAACGTCACCGTCGCGCCCGTCAAGCGTGCGACGGGTGTCTCCTATACGAACGTGCTCATCGCGGTAGACTCCGATTTCGATCCGATCATGGGCGTTACCTTCGTCGATTATAAAGATATGCGCTCGATCTTGGCATCCGCGCCGGATTCCTTCACGGACGGTGCCTTCCCGACGCCGATCGGCTATGAGACATTCGGCAGGGGAGACGAGGATCTCACCTTCACGTTGACAGATGGCGATGACGTCGTCACGTCTCTCACGCTGGACGGCGTTAGCGAATGGGATATCTACGAGAATTGGTACATCGAGAGCGATGCCCCCTTCGGGGAAGCGGTCACTTTCTCCCTGTCAGGGCTCGGCGGCACGGTCACGAAGGAGGGCGTCTTGCGCGTACGCAGTAACGGGACGGGCACGTTGACAGTCACGAACTTCTACGGCGAAACTGCGTCCGTGGCTCTCACCGTCGTGAATTATCACGGTTTCGACTACGGTTCCGGCACCGAGGAGGATCCTTACCAGATATGGGATGCCGACGACCTTGAAACGATGTCGCATTTCGAGAATGCGCATTTCATCCTCAAAGCCAATATCTTCGATGCGATCTATGAGCCGCTTTCCCTGCATGGCGGCACCTTGCACGGTGACGGGAAGACCTTGCATCTCAATATCTCCAACGTGGATCACCTTTTCGATGTGTGCACGGGCACTATCGAGGACGTGCATTTCGAGATCGACGCGATCCAAAGCGCGGGCGGACTCATTGCCGATGAGGCGACCGCCTTGACGCTGAAGAACGTGAGTTTCTCCTCGATCGATGCGGTCTTGAACGTTGCGGAAGGGGAAACGGCAGGATTATTCTTCAACGTCATCGAGGGCGGCACTTGGGACGGGGTCTACGTCAACGGCAGTGCCGTGGTGAATGCGCCGCAGGGCGGCACCGTCGGCTTCCTCGCCGGGCGTATGGATCAGTCGGATCTCACGAACGTTTATCTCGATGAGACGATCACCCTCTCCGTGGGCGGCGCAGTCGCTTTCGGCGGGCTGGCGGGCGTCAGCGCGAGCTACGACGATTCGGATCTCGTGCATCACTTGATCGGAGATATCACCGTTACGGCTACGCTTGCGAGCGAAACGGACAGCCTGATTCTCGGCGGCGTCGTGGGCACAGCTTCGGCGGCGATGTCCGACTTGGATCTCACGTTGGATATCACTGTGAATGCAACGGATAAACAGCGCGGCACGGTCTCTGTCGGCGGCGCTGTAGGTGACGGTAGCGCGGCTCTCTCGGACGTGACCGCTACGGGCACAGTCACCGTGTATGCGGGTAGCGGCTGTGTCGGCGGCGTGGTCGGAAACGGGATTGGCGAATTGACGAATATGAATGTGAACGTCACCGTTTATGCGGAATGCGCCGTGCGGGCGATCGCGGGCGGTGTCGCAGGTCGTTTGGACTCCGCTCTTTATCGCGGTTCGGCGCGGGGAAGCGTGACCGCCATCGGACATTTGACGGATAAGGACATCTCCGCGCTCGAGAATACCGATGACGTCATCGTAGCCCTCACGGCGGCGGGCGGCGCTGTCGGATATATGGAAGGCACTTTGAGTCGCTTCACCGTTACGTCCGTTACCGTCTCGGCGACGGCTGCGGGCGTTACGCACGGATATGTCCTCGCGGGCGGCGCGGCTGGCTACGTTGCGAGCGCGAAAGATATCGCCGTGAACGGCGCCACCGTTACTGCAGTAGGCACGGAGAGCGTCGCGGGCGGCATTGCGGCTGTCTTGAAATATTCTCTGAATGACGCGGTAGTCTCCGACGTCACTCTGTCGGCGGCATCGAAGGGCGGCGCGGTCGGCGTCTTCTCCCTCATGCGTGAAGCCGCGATCTCCGCTGTCTTCTGGATGGCGGACGTCGGATCGACGGGGGTCGCCATCGCGGATCACATCATTATCGCTTCTCCGACCGAACCGACAGGTACGGTGAGCTATTGCCTGTACCTCTACGGCAAGGTGATAGGGGATGACGTCGCCTCGGCGTATGACGTCGAGAACGTGAAAGCGTCGGCTGTGACGGAATTCTACGGCACGACGCCTTACGATACGGAGAACGTTTATTTCGATACGGACGTTTGGGCATTCCACGTCGATGGTTTGCCGACGCTGAAATAAGGTAGGGAAAAGATATGACGAAAACACGCAAGATCACTTATATCGTTTTATTGTTCGTCGTCGCGGCACTATTGGTGCTCGGCGGGCTGTACGACCTCGCCATCGACGAGGCGCTCTATGCTCCCGACAATATCGTCGCGCGCATCTTCGAGAGTGTGGGCATTTTCCCGCCCTTCGTTTTCGTGGGAGCGACCCTCGCGACGCTCTTTTTCGTGCTCGATGACAAGAAAAAATGCTACCTTTTGAAACGAGTTCTCTGTGTCGCGGGTACGGCGACGGCGTATTTCGTATTCGGGTATATGGCGATCAATGAGACGAGCTTGACGATAAGCTGGCTTCCGTACGTCGCAGGCATAGGCGCCGCCGCGGTGTTTGCGCCGCTCACGCTATGGATCCTATCGCGCGTTGAGAACGGAACGAGGCGCAGATTGCTCGTATTCCTTCTCTTCGGGACGATCATTGCTTTTGTCGCAAATCTCCTCTTGGTCAACGTGCTGAAATTCATATGGAGCAGACCGCGCTATCGTGAGATGGTCGCCGCGGGGAATTTCGACATCTATTCCCCTTGGTACGTCATCAACAGCTTCTCCCTCCACGGACATCATTCCTTCCCGTCCGGGCATACGGCGTCCGCTTGCTCGCTCTTCGTCCTTTGTGCGCTCGGCGAGGTGTTTCCGAAGTACAGGGAGAAAGAGGCGACCATCGCCTTCATCGTGGGGCTTTATACCATCACGATGGCGTATTCCCGTATCGTGCTCGGCGCGCATTTCCTCTCCGACGTAACGGCGGGCTTCGCCATCACGTTCATTACCTACGCCGTGACGCGCTATTTCTACTTCAAGCATTTCCCTATCGCGGATATACTGGGGGAGAATATGACCGAGGAGATCGAAGAAGCGGAGAACGCGGAAACGTCGATAGACGCCGAAGAGACGCCGAATGGCGCCGAGGAAGCGGTGAATGATACCGAGGAAACGCAGAATGATGCGACGACGAGTGAAACGGAGCCGCAGACTGATGGCGAGAGCGGATCCGAGGAAAAATAAAACAATATACTACGAAGGACAGACCATGAACGTACATTGCAGTGCATACGAATACTTCGCGAGAGCCGTGGCGGGACGGAAGTCCTGTTTGACCTTTTTCGGTCGCTCCTTCAGCGGTGACGAGGTCATTCGCCGTATCGGCGCGATGGCGAGTTTTCTTCGCGAGAAAGGAGTCGAGAGAGGCGACGTCGTCGCCATCCATCTCCCCAATGTGCCCGAGTGCGTTTTCACCATCTACGCGGTGAATAAATTGGGCGCCGTCGCCTTCGTCACGCACCCGCTCCTCCCGCAACAAGCGCTGAAGGATGAAGCGGAGAAAGCAGGGGCGAAGTGTCTTGTGAGTGTCTTGACAACGACGCAGGATATAGGTCTTCCGCGTATCGTCTGCGACTGTGTGTCTTTCCTTCCGCCCGTGAAGCGTATGTTCGCGCGGCTGAGACTGCCCGCTTACCCCGCGGGGGTATCCCGTTACCCGTATGACGCGCTGTCCGACACCGTGATCGAGGGTGAGGGCGCGTCGGATGATATCGCTTTTTATCTGCCGTCGGGCGGCACCACGGGGGAGCCGAAGATCATTCGCGTGACGAATGAAGCCTTTAACAGAAACGCAGAAGCGACCTTGTCTCTCGCGAAGATAGAGCTTTCGGAGCGGAGCGTCTTGCTCGCGCTTCCTTTCTTCCACGGATTCGGATTGTCCTCTTCCTTACATGGAGCGGTCTCGGGTGGCGCTCGTGGCGTCATCGTCCCCTATTTCGATGCGAAACGTATCGCTCGCTACGTGAAGAAAGGCGAGGTGGATATCATTCTCGGCGTGCCGAATATGTATAGGAAACTTCTCAAAGAACCTGCTTTTCGTTCGGGTATCAAGAATATGCGCCTCGCATTCTCCGGTGGGGACACTCTCCCCGAGAAGATCAAGAGGGAATATGACGAGCTCGCAAGCGCGGCGGGATCGAAGAGTCGCCTCTATCAAGGCTACGGTTTAGCCGAGACGGTGTCGGTCTGCGTCGCGAATTCGTACGGCGAAGACAGGATCGGCAGCATCGGGAGACCCGTTAATGCGGAGATCAAGATATTAGGCGGAGAAGGGGAGGCATTGCCCACAGGACAGATAGGTGAAATAGCGGTCAAAACGACCTGTATGATGCGAGGCTATCTCGGGCAGGAAGACTGTTCGGATGAATTCCTTCTGACGGGCGACCTCGGCTATGTGGATCAAGACGGATACGTGCATTTCTCGGGGAGAAAGAAGAGGATCATCGTGATCGGCGGCATGAACGTCTATCCGCTGGAGATCGAGCGCGCCGCGCAGGAAGTGCCCTTCGTGAATGAAGCCGCGGCAGTCGAATACCGCGTGGACGACAAGCCTCTCATTGCGCTCTTTATATCGGATAATTCGGAAGAAAGTGAAGACGTGAAGCGCCGTATCGTTCTCGATCATCTCGCCACGCGCGTCATTCGTTACGCCCTCCCGACCCGTATCATCTTCCTCCCGTCCCTTCCGCGCACTCTCATTGGGAAAGTGGACGTCAAGGCTCTCGCCGAGGGTGTTTGATTTACTCTCATTTTTTCAAAAAACTTCCGAATATTCCGCATTTTTTGTAAAAAAATTCAGTATTGACAGATCCTGTCATATATGATAAAATATTATTATCAACCTACAAGGCGGTACATTATGGAAATCACTGACGTCAGAGTTAGGCTCGCGAAGAGCGACAACGGGAAGTTGAAGGCAGTCGCCTCTATCACCATCGACGGTTGCTTTGCCGTGCACGACATCAAGATCATTGAGGGGAATAACGGTCCCTTCATCGCGATGCCGAGCCGCAAGACTCCCGAGGGTGAGTTCAAAGACATCGCGCACCCGATCAATCCCGAGGCTCGCGCCATGATCTCGGATAAGATCCTCAAGGCGTATCAGGAGCAACTCGACGCCGAATAGCCGTTTCTCTTGATCATTTTGTTGCGTTCTTTAGCGGTTTCGCAGGATTTTTTGCTTGCGAAACCTTTTTTTTCCCGTTCGTGAGGAGGATTTCTCCTGTTTTCACCGCGAACGGGCGGCAGGCATATATTTTACTATGTCTATTTGCTTGCAAGGTCGGAAAGTGCATTTTATCGGCGTGGGCGGGATCAGTATGAGCGCTCTCATCAAGATCGCTCGTCGCCTCGGTGCCGTCACGAGCGGCAGTGATCGCGAGGATTCTCCGCGTTTGGCTTCACTCGGCGAGGAAGGCTACGACGTTTACGTCGGCGTGCGTCCCGAGGTGGCGGCTGCGGCGGATCTCGTCGTCTACACGGCGGCGATCCCATCGGATCATCCCGAAAGACTGGCGGCGAAATGCGAAACGTCGCGTGCGGAGTTTCTCGCTCGTATCTCGGAATTATTCGACAAGACGGTGGCGGTCGCGGGCACCCACGGCAAGACGACGGTCAGCGCGATGATCGCTTCTGTCCTCGCGTCGAGCGGCAGAGGATTCTCCGCCCATATCGGCGGCATCGCGCGCAATTTCGGAAGCAATATCTTTCTGTCCGGTAGAGAGATCTTCGTCACCGAGGCTTGCGAGTATAAAGACAGTTTCCTCGCCTTGACGCCCGACATTGGGATCGTATTGAATGCCGAGATCGATCACGGCGACTATTTCGCGGATGAAGAAAGCGTTTACGAGTCATTTCGCGCCTTTCTTTCCCGCATCAGTCCCGGCGGGACAGCCGTCCTCGGCGAAGGCGTGGCGGAAAAACTTGGATTATCCTCGCTTGAAGGCGTGCGCATATGTGCATATGGCGATGAATTCATATCGGAAGACGCGGAAGGGGGCGGCTTCTACCTACGGGTCGCGGGGGACTCGCCGAAATATTTCACCACGACGGCGAAAGGTCGGCATAATCGTATCAATGCCGCCGTCGCCGCACGTACCGCGATGCTTCTCGGCGTGCCCGAAGACCGTATCCGCATGGGGCTCGCGGGCTTTCTCGGCGTCAAACGGCGGTATGAGAGGGTGGGGCGCACGGCGCGAGGCGCGGAGGTCATCGAGGATTACGCCCACCACCCGAGCGAGATCGCGGCAGTCACGGACGTCGCGCGGGAAGAAACGACAGGAAGGCTCATCGTGGTATTCGAGCCGCATACCTATTCGCGGACGGCGACGCTCTTTAAGGAATTCTCCGAAGTGCTTGCGGAAGCGGACGTCCTCGTGATGCTCCCGACCTATTCGGCGCGCGAAGTCCCCGCGGACGGATTGGACGCCAAGACTCTTTTCTGTGCGACGAAAGCACGGGAGAAGTATTATTTCAGCCGCTACGACGACGTGAAAGGGTGGCTGGATCGCATCACCGATCGACGCGACACCGTCCTCCTCCTCGGCGCGGGGAGCATTGAGAAACTGGCGGAAAGCTTCCGTACGACAAGCCGTCCCTGACGGGCGTGAAAAGAAGAAAAAGACGTCCTTCGACAGGATCCGACGAGAGGTATGAAAACGGGCTAAACGCCCGTTTT
>JAFTBD010000103.1 GCA_017455385.1 Clostridia bacterium | reverse complement strand
TATTTCTTCCCATATTTACTCCTTATACTCGATCTTTCTTCTTTTCCCGGCGCGGAAGATCAGGAACATGATGATGCTTGCCGTCACCGTGACGACGGACAGCACGATGGCGAGGGTCTGTCCGGCGGATAATCCTCCCTGTCCGAGATACTGCGGCTGTACGTAGCAGACTTTCCCGTCATAGAGGACTTGGATGAATTCTTTTTCTTCGTCAAGCGGCTCGAGGGCATAGATCTCGGTGCCGTCCGCAAGACGGACGACCTCCTCGCTGTCCACGCTGGCATTCTCATATAGAACGACCATCTTGCCGAGTTTCTCCGCTTTGATCTTCATTTTGTATCTTTCGATGGGCACGGGATCCTCATCCACCGAGACGACGTTCTCGATGAGGACGTACCCGACTTGGTCTTCATAGCGCACGCGATAAAAACCCCAAACGTCTTTGCCGGCTTCGTCCACCGCAACGATGGAAAGAACCTCGAAGATACTTTCTTTCCCGAGAGCGGTATAGAGAGGCTCCCTCTCGATATAAGAAGGCGTCTTAAAAATATCCACGCCGACCTTCGTATGCAGGCAACGCACGTGTGTAACGCGCGGCACCCCGCCCTCATAGACGGAGACGTCCTCGGACGGGACGTAGGCGGTGCCTTTATCCGTCTCGACGCGGAGATACTCGTTCTCGGCGTAGTTCACGCGGGCGTAGCACATCAGTTTCGTCCCTTTTGACAGATAAGAGATATCCTCGAAATTATCCGGTCTCACGTAGGCGATGGTGGACGGCGCAGTCACCACACACACGAAATAAACTTCCTCGGTGGGGACTTCGTCCGTAAAATCGCTGTCCGCACCCACGACGACACCGACGGCGTCTTTCGCGATGGAAATGACGTTATGATCCGCGAGGAGCCACACCGTACCGTCTCTGTCCAGGGCGATGTCGGCATAGCTATCGAAATCGTCGCCCACATAGAAGACGGTCGCGTCTTTATATCCGTTCACCGTGCGCGAATACCGCACGATCTCCCCCGCCGAAGTGAGGAGGAAGAGATTGCCTCTGTAGTCCACCGTGAAGTCCACGATGGTCTGGGTGGGCTCGGAATTCCCCGCCAGCATATCTCCATTGGGGGTGTAAGCATACACTTTATTGTCCGAGAGGGCGTATATCACCTTCCCGCCGATGCCGATATTCAAGCGATCGACGGCGCTCTCCAAACGTACGAGGAGAGAGAACTCGAGGTCTTCCGCTTTCTTCACGTAAACTTCATTCCCCGCCGCGACGTAGACCGAGCCGTCCGCGCCCGCCGCAACGTACCGTACCGCAACGCCGAGACTGTAATCCCGCTCGAAGAGATACGACGAGTCGTAGGCGCAGAGGATGCCGTCGTCCGCGAGATAGACCGCATTCGAGGTGATCTCGATATCGGTGGGCGCCGTGATACGGTGTCCATTGAGGACGTTCACTCGTCCGTTCGAGAAGACGGAAGCACGCATCGAGCCGTCCACCACCGCCACCTTGCCGTCTCTCACGCTGACCGCGATAGGCGCACTCAGCCTGCCGACGTCCTTCCCGTACGAGCCGATATAACGTCTGGCTTCGCCCGTGGAAGCGTGGAAGACCTTCACCGCCCGATACGCCGCGTCCGCGACGTAAATGAGGTCGCCGTGAACGGCGATGTCCGTAGCGGAGAGGAGGGTGTGATCGTCCTCCCCCATCTTGATAAGAGAAGACGCGGAATCACCGACGTAAACGCCGGTTTCTTTGAAATAATAGATCGCGCCGCCCTTTACCGTGAAATTCTTCGCGGTCGCGGAGAGATTCATCGGAGACTGCGCCACCGTTTGCGTTGCATTCTCGGTCTTCAAGACGATATTTCCTTCAAGGGTGCGAAGGTAGAGATCCGAGCCGTCCGCCACGAAATAGCGCGCCATCTCGACGGAGGACGTCAGCGGGGTCACGTCCTTCTCCGCGTCCGGCTGATCGGGATCGTAATGCGCGATACAGGGGAAGGAATTCTCCACCTCATGCCCGAAGACCATCGTCGTGGTGTGATACTCGAATAAGACCAAGAGCTTCCCGTCCAAAACGGCGATATCCGTGATCTCGGTCTCGGTGACCGCTAACTCGCGCGCCGCGCCCGCGTATGAAAAAACCTTCACAGCCGCCGCATCCGAACGCACCGCCGTATCACCGACGAGCAGATAGATATCGGTATCGGTCAGGCACATCTCGTAGCAATAGGGCGCACCCACCGCGAAAGAGGTCGTCCCCTCCGCCGTGAATACCACCGCCCTGCCGCTGTCGAAGACGACCGTCGCCGTGTCGTTCACCGCGATCTTCGAGGGCGAAGTGAATTCATAATAATCCTCGATCAAACGGGTATATGCGAGAGGCTCTCCCTCCGCGTAAACGGAAAAAATACATTGACCGAACATCAATGCAAAAACAGTTACGAAAAGAATAGGAAGTAAAAAGCTAAAAAACTTAGCTCTCCGCAGCCTCATTTAATCTCTCGACCAGTTCGTCCGCGTCCACGCCGTGTACGGCTGCCGCCTGCTCGACGGTCTCGCCACGCGCGAACGCGCAGCCCAAACAATGCATACCGACGCCCATGAGGACCGCCGCGATCGCTTCGGAATTTCCCTGTCTGACAGCCTCGCTGATGAGCATGTCTTTGGTTATATTCGCCATATCGATGCCTCCTTTGCTTTCTTTATTCTACCACAAAAAAAAGTAAAGTACAACCTAATAAACATA
>JAFTBD010000102.1 GCA_017455385.1 Clostridia bacterium | reverse complement strand
GCTGTGGAAGTACATCGCCACCACCGCGGGGATCACGATCCACCAGCCCCAAGGGGTGGTCGTGAAGGGGATATTGACGGGGAAGAGACGATAGCACAGCGCGACGTAAATGGCGATATAGACCAAGCTGTCCATGAGGCCGTCCAAGGTCCTGCCGAAATTGCTGTAGCGTTTCGTGAGGCGCGCCACCTGTCCGTCGCAAGCGTCGAAAACGATGGAGAGACAGATGAGGAGCACACCGACGATATTCCATGCGAGGGTGTCGAACATCAAGAGGAGCCCGCCCGCGACGCCCACCAAGCCCGAAAGCACGGTGATGACATTGGGGATGAAATGCAGTTTGATGAAGATACGGGAGAAAAACATCGCGACGTAATCAATGACGTAATTGTCGATGGGGTCATTGAGATTCTCGCATTTTCTCGCGCTGAGAACGCTTTGTTTCAGATTGTTTGCCATATGTTAAATACCGTCCTTGACTCTCGGCAGACTGCGCCCAAGATGCTCAAATGAGCCGAAAGATCATACATTCATACATTTTGAAGCGCCCGCGTATGCGGCGCCCGCGTACTGGATATTATATCCTCTTTGTCGAAAGAATGCAACTCAATGGACGAAAAACCCGTCTCGTCGACGCGTCTGAGCGGGGTCGGTTCGCCGCCGCCGACGCTTCATAAAGAGAGATCGGCGGGAAGGTGCACAACGCGAAATGTTCAAAAATAATATATAAATGAAAAAGTATGAACAAAAAAGTTGACGACCTACGGCAAAAGGCGTACAATAGCAGAGTCAAATAAGAAAAGTTTGAACAAAATAATACCGGAGAAAAAGACTGAAATGAAGAAGATCCTTATCCTGTTGTGTGCTATTTCGCTCCTCTTCGTCGCTTGCTTCGCGACGGCTTGCGGGGAGAAGAAACCCACTGTCAATATATATACCTCGACCGAACAATACAATATGGAGTATCTCCAAGCGTGTTTGAATAAGCAGTTCCCCGACTACAACGTGGTGATCTCCTATATGAGCACCGGGGATATCGCCGCGAAGGTGCAGAACGAAGGCGAACTCAGCGATGCGGACATCATATACACCGAAGAGTACGCCTATTTGCAGACCCTCATCGCCGCGGGCGTCGTGGACAGCATCGCGGGTGATTATGATATGACCAAGTACACGGATGAGTCCGTCCCCGCCTCGATGAAGGACTACGTGCTTCCCTCGATGAAGCAGGGCGGCTGTATCGTGGTGAATACGAAGGTCTTGGAGGAGAAAGGGATCGAAAAGCCTACGTCCTATCGAGATCTTTTGGATCCTAAATATAAGAACCTCGTATGTATGCCTTCGCCCGTCTCGTCCGGTACCGGCTATATGTTCTATTATTCTTTGGTGAACGCGGAAGGCTGGGGCGAGGATGAGGCTCTTGATTATTTCTGGAACTTGAAAAAGAGCAAGAATATGGTCGAGTTCTCTAAGTCGGGGTCTACTCCGATGAATAAACTCGTGCAGAAAGAAGTAGCGGTCGGATTCTGTATGATCTGCACGGCGGTGGAGAAGATCAATGCGGGGAATCGTGACCTCGAGATCCTCTTCTTCGACGAAGGCGCGCCCTTCAATCTGTACGGCAATATCTTCGTGAAAGGCAAGAAAGCGAGACCGGAAGTGAGAGAAGTGATGGACTATTTGGAGTCCTTCTATACGAATGAAGCCTCCAAGCTCTTCTATCCCGAACAGATCTTAAAAGACACCGATTATACGATCGAGAACCATCCCACCGACATCGCTTATGCCGATATGGACGGCGTCATCGATCCCGAGAAGAAAGCCGATCTTCTCGCGAAGTGGAATGAAATGCTTGCGAAATAATCCTCTTAGCTTACTATGAAACTGGAAGTAAAACATCTATCGAAAACCTTTGACACGAAAGGAGCGGTCAGAGACGTTTCTTTCGGAGTGGAAGCGGGAGAGTTCCTGTCCATCTTGGGACCCTCCGGCTGCGGCAAAACGACACTTCTCCGTATGCTCATCGGACTCGTCACCCCTTCTTCGGGAGAGATCATCAAAGACGGCGTGGACATCACGAACGCCCCGCCTTCAGAAAGGAAGATGGGCTTCGTATTCCAGAACTACGCTCTTTTCGAGAATATGACGGTGCTGGAAAACGTCGAATACGCCTTGAAGATCAAGAAGGAGACCAAAGCGTTCGCCCGTCAGACTGCGCTCGACCTCATCGAGAAAATGGGGCTCACGGAGCATAAGGATAAGAAGCCGTATTCTCTCTCCGGCGGACAGCAACAGCGCGTCGCCATCGCACGTACTTTGGCGCTGCATCCCGACGTCATCCTTTTCGATGAGCCGATGTCCGCGCTGGACGTCGCCACACGTCTCGCTCTCCGCAAAGAGCTCAAAGAGATACAAAAGGAATACAATACCACGATGATATATATCACCCACGACCAAGAAGAAGCCTTCGCGATGTCGGATAAGATCCTCGTGATGGATACCGCCGTCGCGGTACAATTGGATACGCCGGAGAATATCATCAAGAACCCCGCGAATGAGTACGTGCGGAATTTCGTCGTGGAGAATCTGAAAATAAAGATAGAATCTTTGTCCAAATACATCGGTGTAACGGAATGACTCTCAGACAAAGGATGAAGTCTCTCTTGACGGGGAGAGCGATAAGTAAAATATTGATCGGAGTATTGCTCTTCGTCATCATCGTCGTGCCGATCAGTCGGATGCTTTTCTATATCGACGGTGCTACCTTTTCGAGTGTGCTCGGCTCCAAACAGTTCGGGAAAAGTCTTGTCAATTCGCTGACGAGTACGGCGGTGGCTACCGTCATCTCCATCTTGCTCGGATATGCCCTTGCCTGGGCGATCACTCGCACCGATATCAAATGCAAGTATCTTTTCACCATACTCATCACCTTGCCGATGCTTATCCCGTCCATTTCGCACGGAATGGGGCTTATCATCCTCTTCGGAAATAACGGTGTCATCACGAGGCTCTTTTCGTCTTCCCATACCATCTATGGTTTTTGGGGCGTGGTGATAGGCTCCGTCCTGTATTCTTTTCCCGTGGCGTTCATTATGATCGCTGACATTTTAAAATACGAGGATCAGTCTCCCTATGAGGCGGCGGACGTCCTCGGGATCCCCAAGATCCGCCAATTCACCGCGATCACGTATCCTTATATCCGTAAGCCGATGATCTCGGTGCTCTTCGCCGTCTTCACGATGATCGTCACCGATTACGGCGTACCGCTCTCTGTCGGCGGCACATTTATGACCTTGCCCGTGATGCTCTATGAAGCGGCGGTGGGGCAGATGAATTATGCCATGGGGAGCGTGATCGGTCTCGTGCTCTTGATCCCCGCGCTGGTCGCATTCCTCTTCGACCTATTCAACAAGGACAGAGCCAATTCCTCTTACGTACAGAGGACGTATCACACCAAGAACGCTTTGCGCGATCCGATCGGGTACGTGATCGTGGGGCTGTGTTCTTTCGCGGTCATTTTGGTGGTGTTCTCCTTCGTGTTGCAGGCATTCGCCTCGTCCTATCCGAATGATCTTTCTTTCACGCTGAAGCACTTCGAGAATACATTCGCGAAGAATGGCGGAAAGTTCCTCTTGAAT
>JAFTBD010000101.1 GCA_017455385.1 Clostridia bacterium | reverse complement strand
TAGAGTATCACTTCGAGATCAGGGTACTCTTCATTCAGTCTTTCCACCGTTTTTTCGCTGTCTTCATTCGAGACGCCTTCGCCCGCATACAGGTTCAAGACGTCCATTTGATCCATCTCCATTTTCCGCACGAGCTCTACGACCACTTCGAGAACGTCCCTCCCTTTCGCGAGAATCTTCTTATCCGAGAGACCGATGACATCTCCTTCCTTCACGTTGAAGCCGTCCATCCTCGTATTCCTGACCGCCGTGGTGACCTGCGCACATTTCAGATCAACAAAAGCGTTTCTCATCGCTTTCTCGTTCTCCTCTACGGCCGCATGAGGATCGAATGCGATCGCGGCGGCGATACCCGCGGCGACGTTCTCCGTCGGCAGAACGACACACTTCCTATCCGCAAGCTCCATCGCTTTCTGCGCCGCAAGAATAATATTCTTATTATTCGGCAAAACGAAAACGGTATCCGCGTTCACTCGATTGATCGCTGAGAGTATCTCGTTTACGCTCGGGTTCATCGTTTGCCCGCCTTCGACGATCACATCCACCAAGAGTTCTTTGAACATCTTGCGGATACCTGCGCCCGCGCAGACCGACACCATACCGATCGGTTTTTTATTCTTCTCCATCTCGGCTTTTATCTTGCGATTCTGCTCGAGCATATTCTCCACTTTGACGCGATCCAACTCGCCGAGCTCCAGCGCGTATTGTAAAGCTTTTCCGGGATCGTTCGTATGGACGTGCACCTTCACGAGTTGCAGATCGCCGATACAGATCAGACTGTTCCCGAGCCGAGAGAGCTTATCGCGTAGCTTATCGATATCCGCTTCCGTTGCGCGCGGACGGATATTTTTCACAAAAAACTCCGTGCAGTACGCAAACTCAATGCTGTCGAGATCGTGCACATCGGCGGCAAAACCCGCGTCATTTTCCTCGGCATTGACTTTCACGACCGCCTTCGGGATCTCTCTCCCTTCCAGCACCATCGAGAAAGCCTCGAAGACTCTCATCAGTCCCATTCCGCCAGCATCCACGACACCCGCTTTCTTCAGCACCGGAAGCATATTCGGCGTTTCTTGCAGAATGGCATTGCCCTTCTCATTCAGTTTCCGCATCATCGTGATATAATCCGCATTTCTGCCGCTCGATGCGCTCTCGGACGACTCCGCGATCACACGAATGACCGTCAAAATGGTGCCTTCTTTCGGCTTATTCACGGCGCTGTATGCGACTTTTGCCCCCTGAATAAGCGCCTGCGAGAAGACCTTCATCGTGAGCTCGCCATCGACATTTGCGACAATATCCGCAAATCCTTTGAATATCTGCGACAAAATGACGCCGCTATTGCCTCTCGCACCGCGAAGAGAGCCTCTCGAAAGAGATGCGGCGAAATTCGACCACGTCAGTTCCCCATCGGGAATACTCTGCAATTCCCTTGCCGCGCTGGATGCTGTAGCAGACATATTCGTCCCGGTATCTCCGTCAGGAACGGGAAAAACGTTATGTGCGTTGATCTCTTCTTCATGTACCGCAAGGTTTTGACACGCTCCGAGAAACATTTCGCGAAGCATTTCCACACTGATGCCTTTAATCATATCTTCTCCTAACCGTTCGTGGCGACAACATTCACGTTCACGTTTATCACGCGCATTCCCGTAAACGACTCCACGGAATACGTCACTACGGAACGAAGAGAATCGATGACAGCATCGACCAAAACGCCTTCTTTCAATATCACGAAAACGTCGATAAAGATCTTGCTATCGACGGTAGTGACACGTATCCCTCTTGTATTCTTATTTTTCCCGAAAAGAGAGGTGATCGAGCTCAGTCCACGCGAGACGAGAGCAGCAACACCGTAGCATTCGGATGCGGCGTGATAAGCGCACATCGCGACAGCTTCGTCGGAAACGGTGATCTTCCCGTATTTATTGGAAGTTTTTACAGCCATAACCCTCTCCGTAAAATTTCTCCTTATATGATACTATCATTATTTAATACTTGACAAGTAATTTTCAAAATTACATAAAAACGGTTGCCAAGTCGTTTTTTTCGTGATATATTAATTAAGTTGCGATCAGGCATAATGTCCGTTCGCACCTATAATGAGATTCGTTACGGGAGGTAATAGATATATGTCGAGAGTTTGCAGCGTTTGCGGAAAAGGAAAAATGAGCGGTAACACCGTCAGCCACAGCAACCGTAAAGCCCCCACGCATTGGAATGCCAATATTCAGAAGGTCTCCGTCGTGGACGAGAACGGAACTGTTTCCAAGAAGTACGTTTGCACCAGATGCCTGAGAAACGGCGCCGTGCAGAGAAAGGCTAACTGAAAATCTTAGTATTTACTAACGTAAAAAGGTCCTCGCCTACTTTGGCAAGGACCTTTTTCTTACTTCTTCTTATTGCAAAAGAGCCTCAATATCGCCTTCACGAAAAACGGCGGATTCAAGCAGATCAGCCTCAAAACGGTACCTCCTATCTGTAATAATGAATGATAAGAGCGCTCCCCTCTTTGAGTCCGATGAAAACGCCCCCTTTCGTCACGCATTCGTTGGAGAGTCCCAGCGTATCGCGCTTTGTGAGGACGAGTCCGTCAGCGGGGTATTTCAGCCCTTTCGTTTTCATTATATGCACCGTCTCCGAAAAAGGTACGATAGATACTACGTCTCCGACGTCAGCATCCAATAAAAGGTTCCCTTCCGAGTAGTAGACATCATAGTTGTCACCGCGCAAGACAGCATCCAAACCGAGGTCTTTCGCAAGTTTCAAAAGATGCAGATTGTAGAGGGTATGATCGAGTCTGCCGCCCACCGCACCGTAGATATCGAGAGTCGCATAATTTCTCAGGGCGATCTGACGAACGCCGAGTTCCCCGTCGGAGAAGTCTTTTTCTTTTTGTACGACGACGGTCGGCACCTTGTCGGGGTGATATCCCAAACTGTCCATATCCCCTACGACAAGATCCACCTTGATATTCCGCGCAAGAGCCCTTTCGTATCCGGCGTCCGCGCATACGGTAAAGTCGCTACCGAGAAATCGGTCAAACGGTTGAGAAAGGATGAGCGCCGCCCTTTTCATCCGCGCATCACCTTGATGGCTTTCTCTTTATCCGCCGCCTTGAAAGTGGCGCTGCCTGCGACGAGAACGGTGATGCCGAGCTCACGGAAACGCGCGGCATTCTGTTCTGTTACACCTCCGTCGAGCTCCAAGAGGATATCTCTGCCGCTTTCCTTTATCTTCTTCGCGAAAAGTACGATATTATCCGATACGCTCTCGATGTACGACTGTCCGCCGAATCCGGGAAAAACACCCATGAGTACGATCATATCCACGAGATCCATATGATCTGCTACCAACGAGAAGTCTTTATCCGGATTCACCACCAAGCCGCATTTCTTCCCTTTCGCTTTGATCGCAAGCAAAGCCGCGCGGGGATCCTTGCTCGCTTCGGGATGAAACGTAACGATATCCGCGCCAGCGTCACAGAATCTTTCGACGTATTTCTCCGGCTCCACGATCATCAGATGTACGTCCAAAGGAAGTTTTGTATACGGACGGATCGCTTTCACCATCGGCATACCGAAGGTGATATTCGGGACGAAAACGCCGTCCATCACGTCACAATGCACGAGATCGGCGCCCCACTTCTCGACGTTCGCGACGGTCTCGCCCATTTTCGCAAAGTCTCCCGAAAGAATAGACGGTGCTATCATACAGTTGCTCATAGTATTTCCTCCTTACTTGCTCTCGTTTTCCGCTAAATATTTCGCTCGCAATTGTCCGCAAGCGCCTTCGATATCCGTGCCCATACTTCGACGGACTGTGGCGGAAAGTCCGCCTTTCTCCAAGAGACCGATGAAACGATAGGCGTCTTTTCTGCTCGTTCCTTTCAGCCCGCGCTCTTTCACGTAGTTCAGCACGATGGCATTCACGATACACGGGAATCCTTTCAGCTTCTTGATGAGGATCTGTGCATCCTCCTCCGTGTCGTTCTCTCCCGCTATGAGCGAATACTCGAATACGACCCGACGCTTTGTCTTCTCGAAATAGCGTTTCGCCGCATCGATCACCCTATCCACCCCATATTTCTTATTTACAGGCATCAGGCGGGAACGCACTTCGTCTTTGGCAGAGTGCAACGAGAATGTCATCGTCACAGGAATATCCTCCTCAAGGAAACGGTCGAATGCGTCTATCAATCCGCAGGTGGATAATGAGATATTACGATAGCTGACGTTCAACCCCTCTTCGGAATTCACGAGACGAAGGAATTTCACGACGTTATCATAGTTATCGAGCGGCTCGCCGCTTCCCATCAAAACGATATTCGTCACCTTTCTGCTTTTCAGATCGCCACCGTCGAAAACGTTCGCGGCTATGACTTCCGCGAGTATCTCTCCCGCGGAAAGGTCTCGTTTCAATCCATTCAGTCCCGAAGCGCAGAACGCGCAATTCATTCGACACCCGACCTGTGTTGAAACGCAAAGGGTATTGCCGTACTTATAGCGCATCAACACTCCTTCCACGACGTTCCCGTCGGTAAGAGAATACAGGAATTTGACCGTATCATCTATCTCGGATCTGAAATGCTCGATGATGCGGACGCCGAGCGCAGTATATCCTTCGTCGATCAAACGCTCCTTGAGCGCGCTGCTGATATTCGTCATATCGGGGATCTCTTTGCCCGCATGGACGTTTCGATAGATCTGCTCCGCGCGAAAAGACTTCTCACCGAGGCTCTCGACAAGTCCTTTCATTTCGTTTAGCGTCAGATCCGAAAGCAATTTCATTTCTTCTCCAATACGGCGTAGTAGTACCCCTCGCCACCTTTCTCGTTTGTCTCTGTATGCTTCTCGCTGACCAAGACAAATCCCGCGTGCTTCTTCATGAATTCGGCAACGATCCATTCGTCTTCCGACGGCAGATCGGAACAAGTGGAATACACGATCGACCCCCCTGCCCTGACGTATCTCCCCGCGTTTTCAAGCAGGGATCTTTGCGTGCGGATGATCTCGTCCATATCCTTTTCCTGTCGATGCAATACGACGTCGGGATTGGATGCAACAGTTCCGCACCCCGAGCAAGGCGCATCCAAGAGAACGACGGAGAATCTTCCTTCGTAAGCCGGATCGTAAACGGTATGATCCTTAACGCTCGCTTCGACATTCTCGACACCCATCCTCTTAGCATAGGCACAAATAAGATCCACTCGATGGGAATGGAGGTCGGTCGCGAGGACCTTGCCATCCCGCCTCTCTGCGAGATAGACCGATTTTCCACCCGGTGCGGCACACATATCGAGAAGCTCTCCCTCGATCTTCGGAACGGCATTGCATATCTCTATGCTGCCGACGGACATCACCGTCGCCTTGCCGCTATGCAGAAGTTCGGCGAGCTTTCCGACTTTTGACAGATTGAATCCATACGGCGTTTCCTCGTAGGGTATTTCTTTTTCTTCGAGATATGCCCGCAAAGCATCCTGCCCGAATTTTGCAGAAGGACGTACGTGCGTTTGCACGCTTCCTTTCGCCGTCAGTATCGCAGTAGCTCGTTCGATCCCGCATTCCTCGATATAACGTTTCACAAGCCACACTGGGCGATTGGTCTTGACGGAGAGTAGCTCCGTTTCATTCTCGGGAAGCATCGAGCGACCGATCTTCAGGTATCTACGAAGGACTGCATTCACGAAGCCAGCGACACCGGTCTTACCAACGCATCGAGCGAGATTCACAGTTTCATTCACGGCAGTATAATCAGGCATCCCGTCCATGTAGTCCACAAGATACATCCCCATCTTCAACAAGACAGCCACCGACTTCTTCGGCGGTTTCTCCACCAAGCGCGAGAGCCTGTATTCATAGAGAAAGTGATGCTCTATCGTCCCGTACACGATGCGCAGAAGAGCGGCATCGGCAGACAAGGCGTGTTCTTTCACCGCCTCGCCGACGTAGCTCCCTCGAATATACACATCGCACAGCGCATGATACGCTTCGGACAAATTCTTCATTCTATCGTCTTTTCCAATATCTCTTTATGACCGACGAGGTAGTCCCGCGCCGACATAACTTTTCTGCCTTCTGCCTGCACTTCCGCGACGGCTATCGCCCCATCGACGAGATTCAGGCACAGTAAGCCATTCTCTGTATAGAAAGTACCCGCCGCCCCCCTTCTTTCCGCCGCCGCCGATTTATAAAGACGCAGTCTTTCTCCCGAAAGAAGAACATAGGCTACCGGCCAAGGATCGTAGGCACGCACCTTGCGGAGTGCGATCGTCGCATCCGTATCTTTCGTGATAAGAGCATCCGACTTGGATATCATCTTGCAGAAAGTCGCCTGTGAATGGTCTTGCGGCGTATAAGCGACCGTCCCTTTCTCGAGCATCTCGATGGCTTCGACGATCGCCGTCGCGCCGAGCTCGCTGATCTTATCGAAAAGCGTTCCCGCCGTGTCGTCCGCCGTTATGGGCAATTCTTTCATCAATACGATATCGCCGCTGTCCACCGCGAGCGCCGTGCGCATGATGGTCACACCGGTCACGCTGTCCCCCTCCAATAAACATTGCTGAATGGGGCTCGAGCCGCGATATTTCGGAAGCAAAGAGCCATGCACGTTTAAAGTGCCGTATTTCGGGATATCCAATATCTCCTGCGAAATGATCTGCCCGAATGCGGCTGTCACCATGAGGTCGGGCGCAAGTATACGCACCGTATCTACGCCTTCTTTACGAATGGACGAGAATTGATAGACAGGCAGACCGAGACGCTCCGCTTCCACCTTCACGGGAGGCGGCGTCATAACGCGACGGTTGCCGGGCTTATCCGGTTGTGTGATCACCGCTACGATCTCATGTCCGCTCGCCGCGATGGCGCGCAAGGACGGAATGGCGAAATCCGGTGTTCCAAGAAAAACGATCCTCATTTCCTTCCATCTCCGTTTTCTTCTTTTACGGCTTTATCGTAGAAAAGGATGCCGCTTAAATGATCGATCTCGTGAGACGCAACGACTGCATTGAATCCCTCGAGCACGCGCGTGATCTCATTCCCAAAACGATCCTGATAACGCACGGTAACGCTCTTCGGACGTAGGACGGGGCAACGTTTGCCGGGGACGGAGAGACACCCTTCCTGTCCGACTTGTTTCCCGCTCGATTTCAAGATCACGGGATTGATCATCTCAAGGATCTCCGTTTCCTCCTCGTTCTCCGTCTCCAATTCGCAGATAACAGCCTGACGCAGGATACCGACCTGCGGCGCCGCGATGCCTACGCCGTCCGCCGCCCGCATCGTCTCGAGCATATCATCCAGCAAAGCATGCAGTTTGCCGTCGAATTTATCGACCGGTCTCGACTTTTTACGAAGTAAAGGTTCTCCGTCTTTCACTATATCTCTGACCGCCATCGTCTCTCTCCTTTAGTTCATATTCTGCGGATTGATCTCCACGAAGACCGAAGCGTCTTTCTTGTCTTCCGCATTCACGATCTCATACACGCGAGCAAGCGTGTCCTTTTCGTCTTTTCTCGTCATTCGCATCAGTATTTGATAACGATATTTATTCTCGATACGCTTTACAGGCGACTTCATTCCCGCCACCATTACGAAACGATCCGCGTGATCTTTCTGGTAGGCGCGAAGTTTGAAAAGCATCGACTTCGTCAGTTCCAACGCGCGTTCTTCCGATTCACTGACCACCAGCACACGAACGATCTTCGTGAAAGGAGGGAAATTGGTGACCTCACGGATATTGATCTCCTTGCGATAGAATCCGAGGTAATCATTGTCTCTCGCGAAAGAGAAAATATAATGCCGCGGAGAATAGGTCTGCAATATAACCTTGCCCTCTTTATCCGCACGCCCCGCCCTTCCGCTCATCTGTGTCACGAGCTGATAAGTGCGCTCCGCGCTGTGGTAGTCTTCGTAATACAGGCTCATATCCGCATCAAGGATGCCGACGAGGGTCACATTCGGGAAGTCGTGTCCCTTCACGATCATTTGCGTCCCGACGAGAATATCCGCTTCTCCACTGCGAAAAGCGCTGAGGATCTCATCGTAACTGCCTTTCTTCCTCGTCGTGTCTTTATCCATTCGGATGAGGCGAGCGGACGGGAAACGAGCGTGCAATTCTTCCACGACGCGCTCCGTCCCCACACGTCCGAAACGCATATCGCTCTCGCCGCAATCCGGGCATTTCTCCGGTACGACGTACGGCTTGCCGCAATAATGGCATTTCAAGAGATTGTCCTGTTTGTGCCAGGTCAAGGAGACGTCGCAATCATCGCACTTCATCACCTTGCCGCACTTTCGGCATATCATAAAGGAAGCGAAACCTCGACGATTCAGAAAGATCATGCTTTGGTTCCCGCTCTTTAAGGTCGCATCGATCTCTTCGAGCAGTTTCGCTGACAAGATCCCGTTATTGCCCGAGCGTATCTCGGCGCACATATCCACGATCTCGACCTGTGGCATCTTGGTGCCGTTGATCCGATGGCGAAGCTCAATGATGCCCATTTCCCCTTCCGACGCTCTTTTGAAAGTCTCCAACGAAGGCGTGGCGCTGCCGAGCACGAGTTTTGCGTTATTATAAGCGCGACGGAACTCCGCCACTTCGGAGGTAACGTAGCGCGGGTTGTTTTCACTGACGTAACTACCGTCGTGTTCTTCGTCGATGATGATGATGCCGACGTTTTTGATTGGCGCGAATATCGCAGACCGAGCACCGACGGCGATCACAGCCTCTCCGCGAAGGAGACGCAGCCATTCGTCATAACGTTCTCCGTCGGACAGTCCGCTGTGGAGCACCGCGACTTTATCTCCGAAACGCGCACGAAAACGCCCCATCATCTGCGGTGTCAAGGAGATCTCGGGCACGAGCATGATCGCGGTCTTCCTCGTCGCGAGCACTTCTTCGATACACTTCAGATAGATCTCGGTCTTACCGCTACCCGTCACGCCGAAAAGAAGATTCGTGTCCGACTTGCCGTGCATGATCTCTCGGACCGCCGCTTGCTGTTCGTCGCTGAGCGTCACGACCTTGTCTTGTACGGGTTTCAGTCCGGGACGCCGCCGCTTGGTGACTTCCCGCACGGTGACGAGCCCTTTCTCCGCAAGCGCGGAAACGGCTGAAAAGCCGAATTCCTCTCCGAGTACAGCCGCCCATTCGCCGCCATCCGTCAGACGCGACAGTACGCCGCGCTGATTGACCGCATTCGCTTTCAGTTTGGACAGCGCATCTTCATAAGTCACGCCGTCTGCTAACGTCACAAAGTGACGTTTGATCTCACGTACCCGACCGCCGCGCATCATCGCGGGAATGAAAAGGCGCAATACGTCAACGAGCCTCAAGTTGTTCTCACGGCTCATCTTCCACATCAATTCGATCATCTCGGGAAGTACGGGAGTGAAATCATCCAGCTTGGCGGTGATCTCTTTCATCGGGTGGGAACAATCCGTTGTTTCCCGAATATCAACAATAAAGCCCTCCGTCTTTTGTCTGCCGAAGGGCACTTTGACTCTGTCACCCACGTGTAAGTCCATTGACGAGGGGATGAGATAGTCGAACACTTTATCAACGTCGGAAGTGGATATGTCTACGATGACCCGAGCGATCATAGTTTCAACAAGGCATCGAGGATCTTATCCGCGACCTCGATCTTGGGCATGACGTCATAATCGATAGCATTCCCCCCGCGGTCGATAATGGTCACGATATTGGTGTCGGTATCGAATCCGGCGCCCTCCTTCGTGACATCGTTCGCGACGACGAGATCGGCATTCTTTTTCCGCAGTTTCTCCGTCGCATTCACGATCAAATTCTCCGTTTCGGCACTGAAAATAGCGAGTTTTACGGAAGGAGCTTTCGCCTTCCCTACCGCGGCGGCGATATCTTTCGTCTTGCGAAGCGTCAAGGTCAAAGTCTCCGACTTCACCTTATTCTCAAATTTCGTTATGGGCGTATAGTCAGCGGGCGCTGCCGCCATCACGACGTAGTCCACGTCCTTGAGATTCGCCATCACCTGCTCGTACATATCTTCCGTCGAAGTGACGTTTATCACGCGAGCAAGATTGTCCGACTTCTTCGCCGTCATCTTCCCGCAGACGAGAGTGACCTCTGCGCCTCGGTCCGCGAACCGTTCCGCGATCGCCGCACCCATCTTCCCGCTACTGTGATTGGACAAATATCGAACGCCGTCGATATCCTCCACCGTTGCACCGGCGGTGACGAGCGCTTTCTTTCCTGCGAAATCCAGCGAGAGCGCGAAGATCTCTTTCACCTTCTCCACGATCTCGTCGGGCTCTATCATCTTCCCGATGCCGACATCTCCGCAAGCCAGTCTGCCCGATACGGGAGACAGGATCACGGCGCCGGACGCGCTTACGTCGGCGAGATTCTTCTGAAAGACTTGGTCTTCATACATCTGCGTATTCATCGCGGGGCAGATGATCTTGGGCGCCTTGGAAGCGAGATAGGTCGTAGTGAGCATATCGTCACAGATCCCGTGGGCGATCTTTCCGATAAAATTCGCCGTGGCGGGTGCAACGATCACGAGCTCCATGCTCTTAGCGAGAGACACGTGTTCCACTTCCCATTCCCTGTCACGACGAAACATATTCGTAATGACGGGATTCTTGGAGAGAGACTCAAAAGTAAGAGGGGTCACGAACTCTTTCGCGTGATCTGTCATGAGCACGTGAACGTCGCAACCGATCTTCATAAGAGCGCTGACCAAGTAAGCGGACTTATAGGCGGCTATCCCGCCCGTTACGCCGACTAAGACCTTCTTTTTCATCGATTACTCTTTGGTAATAACGATCTTCCCTTCGTAGATCTCTTTCGCGGCAACGGAGATAGGCTTCTGCTTCGTGGCAACAAGCATATCGTTCTCCTGCTGCAAGAGCTGTCTTGCGCGTTTCGCTACGCCGCAAACGAGCATATAGCGACATTCTGTCTTCTTGATGAGTTTATCAATAGGCGGATCGATCATCATAATGTTATTCCCTCCCAAAATATTGTTTCTTTATTTCTTTGCCTTCGCCTTTGAGGCCTTCGGCAATGATGATGCTTCTTACTTTCTCCACCGCATCGGTGAGGTCGTCGTTCACGACGAAATACTCATACCCTGCGGATAGATCGAATTCTTCCTCTACTTGTGCCTGACGCACCGCGATCTGTTCCGGCGTCTCGCTCCCCCTCGAAAGGATGCGCTTGGTAAGAGCTTCGAGCGAAGGCGGCAGAATGAAGACGAGCACGCTCTCGGGGATACGCTTTTTCACGTTCAGTCCGCCGACCATCTCGATCTCCAATATCACGTTCTTGCCGGAGTCAAGTATCCTCTCAACTTCCGAATACAAGGTACCGTAGCGGTGGGTGTATTTGTCTACAGTCTCGAGGAACATCCCGGCTTTCAGCATCTCATCAAATTCTTCATTCGTGCGGAAATAGTAATGCACGCCGTCTATCTCCCCCGCTCGAGGCGCACGTGTCGTTACGGAAACGGTGGTCGCCGCCAACTCGGGATAGTCCCGCATGAGGACGCTGCATATCGTCCCTTTTCCCACTCCGGACGGACCGGATATCACGAATACTTTGCCCGATCTCATACTCTACTCCAAGTTCTGTATTTGTTCACGCACTTTCTCGATCTCGCATTTCAGGAGCACCACGTATTCCGCGATCACAGCGTCGTTCGCTTTGCTGCCGATGGTATTCGACTCGCGATTGAGTTCCTGCGTGAGGAAGTCCAGTTTACGCCCTGCGGTGGGCTCGGTCTCCAATATTTTACGGTAATGAGCGACATGGACGTGGAGCCGTGCAAGCTCCTCGTCGATGGCGCATTTATCCGCGAAGAGCGCGATCTCGATGAGGAGGCGCGTCTCGTCGTATTGCGCACCTGCGAGCGCAGTCTCCATCGTCTGTTTCAGTCTCGCTTTATAGTCTTCGGTCACGATGGGGGCACGCTCTTCGATAAGCCCCGTCAAGCGTTCGATCTCGTCGAGCTTCCCGAGGATGTCTTTCGTAATGGCGGTGCCTTCTGCCGCGCGCATCTGCAAGAGGGCGTCCACGGCACGCTCCGTCGCAGTCTTCACGAGAGCGACGATCTCTTCTTCGGGGACCGATGTGGCTTTCTCCTCCACAACACCGGGGATACGAAGAAGCGAGGACGTCGTGCAATCATTTTCGATCCCGAAACGCTCATTAAGCGTATGACTCATCGAGATATAGCTCTCCGCGGCTTCGACGTTCAGCGAGAATGCCGCCTGATCCATGGGCGCGGAATAGGTCGTGAATACGTCGATATGTCCTCTGGAGATCTTGGCGGAAATGGTTTTCTTGAGTGCGTCTTCCGCGAATAGCAGGCTGCGCGGCAACTTAACGGAAAGATCGAGAAAACGATGATTGACGCTCTTCAACTCGACGATCAGAGAACGTCCGTTGATCTCCGCTTCGCCTTTTCCATATCCCGTCATACTGTACATACTATCCTCCGTCGGCATGCCGATAGTTATACTATTTTATAATACTATACCATATATGAAAAAACAAAAACAAGCGATTACGAAAGAAACCGCTCGTTTTTTGAAAGATTTCTCTCAAAGAGAGAACTTTATCGTCCTTACCGCACGCCGTTACTTTTGCAGTAAACGAAGGAATTCCGCCTCGTCGATGATCTCGATCCCCAACTTCTTCGCCTTGTCGAGCTTACTGCCCGCGTCCGTTCCCGCGATAACGAGGTTTACGTTCTTGCTGACGCTCTCCGCGACATTTCCTCCGCGCTTTCTGACCTCATCCTGCGCAGCTGATCGCTTGAAACTTGCCAAAACGCCCGTGATGACGACGGTCTTACCGGAGAAGACGCCTTCCGTTCTTTCTTCCTTCAAAAATGTGATGCCGCAAGCGAGCAAAGATGCGATAAGATCTTTATTTTCTTCCGTTGCGAAAAAGTCTACGATCTGTGATGCCGTGATGAGACCGAAATCCTCAATGGAGATGAGCTCTTCCACAGTGGCATTCATCACGTTCTCAAGGGTGCCGAAAGTCTGTTCCAATAATTTCGCCGCTTTCTTCCCCACCCCGGGAACGCCGAGCGCCGTTAAGAACTTTGCAAGAGTGGTCTGCTTACTTTTCTCAATGCCGGAGATGATATTTTCCGCCTTCTTCTCCTTAAATCCTGAGAGAGAAAGGAGGTCTTCCTTCTTCAATTTATACAGTTCGTCCACACGACGAATGCCGAATTCATTATAGAATTGTTCGATGGTCTTCTCGGATAGACCGTCGATATCCATCCCATCTTTGGAACAGAAATGCTCGATCTGAGAAATGATACGGGGAGCACAATTCTCAACGTTGGAACAGTACAGGAAATACCCTTTTTCGATAACGGAACTGCCACAAACGGGACAAACTGTAGGCTTCTCGACGTCATGCGCCGTATCACTGCGAGAGGCAACTCCGAGGATCTCCGGAATGACGTCCCCCGAACGACGCACGAAAACTCTGTCTCCGATACGGATACCCTTCCGCTTGATCTCACTCATATTGGAGAGTGTGGCACGTGAAACGGTCGCCCCTCCGATGTCCACGGGATCGAGGATGGCGAGAGGATTCAGTTTGCCCGTTCTCGACACCTGCCAAATAACGTTCAAGACCTCGGTGGAGACCTCCTCCGCCTTGAATTTATAGGCGAGCGCCCAACGAGGAAATTTCTCGGTAGATCCGAGCATTTCACGCAAAGCGAAACTGTCCGCCTTGAAGACCATTCCGTCGATGAGATAGTCAAGAGTCGGACGTCTTATTTCCGCTTCCGAGAGAAGCTTCTCGACCTCGGAATGATCGGTGACGAATTCGAAACCGCCCGCAAGTTCCTGACCCAGAACCTTGAAGGCGACGCTGCCTTCCGCTTCGGCCGCGAGGCCTACGAAGCCAGCCGCCGCGCCGCTTGAATGGCGCAGCACAGTTGCCCACCCTCCACCACTCAACCTTCTACCAGCGCGACTGCTGGAGAGTAGGGAGAGACCACATAGACCGCTTC
>JAFTBD010000100.1 GCA_017455385.1 Clostridia bacterium | reverse complement strand
GCGACGACATGGAGTACTGCGAGAATTGCAGACAAGAGCTGGACAGCAAAGATATGTCGGAAGAGGAGGAATGGGAGGAGACCGAAGATACGGAGGAGACCGAGGACATCATCGAAGAGGACGAGGAGCTCGACGTGCCCATCGCGGACGATGAGGACGACGGCTTCGGCGACGAGGAAGAAGAGGAAGTCTCGGAATATGAAGACGAAGAAGACGAGGATGCGCTCTACGGATTCGACACCAACGTGGACGACGTCGAGGATGACGACGAAGAGGAAGAGGACGAGGACGACGAAGACGAAGACAAGTGATGCAAATGGGAGAGCTTTCCTTACGTGACCGAAAACAATGAATAAAAAGAGATGGAAGGGCAACCTTCCATCTCTTTTTGTATGTAAAAAAATTTGAAGAAATAAGTCGACAACGAAGATAAAGAGAATAGAGATTACCGTGTTTTTTTTCGTCTTTTCCCGTTTATGGTATCATAGGCGCGTTTTGCGCAAACTATCCGTATGTACTACAATTATCACGCCGTAGCGAAGCGGCTCATCCGCGAAGGGCACCTCGTCGGATATGAACGGACGGAACGGGGCGGAGAGCAGGTGCTCGTCCTCTATTTCGACTGTCACAGACCGATGCCCATCCGCGTTTACAGGATCGCGGAATACGCGGAGGAGATCTCCTTACATTTTGTCGGGAACGGAGATCCCGAGAAGAGCGAGTGAATTCGCGATCACCTGCTTGACGGCGAAGGTCAGCGCGAGGCGGGCGTTCTTCACCCCATCTTCCGCATTCAGGATGCGGTTATCGATGTAATACTTATTGAATAGCTCCGCGAGATCGATCACGTGGCGGGTGATGACGCTGGGCTCGCGCTTGTCGGCGGCGGCGCGTATCATATCGCCGTAGGCGGCTATGGCGCTGACGATCTCGTGCGCGTTCTCGAGGCAGGAGAAGTCGGCTTTCTTGACGTCGAAGCCGCCCGCTTTCTCGATGAGGCTGGCGCAGCGCGCGTGCGTGTATTGCACGTAGGGACAGGTCTCTCCGTCGAAATTCAACATTTTGTCGTAGCTGAAGGTGATGTCTTTGATGCGGTTATTGACGAGCGCGCCGAAGACAACTGCGCCCACGCCCACTTGCTCGGCGATGACGTCTTTATTCTCCAAAGAGGGATTCTTCTCCTCGATGATGGAACGCGCCTTCTCCACGGCGGAATTCAGGGCGTCTTCGAGATAGACCACCTTGCCTTGACGACTGCTCATCGTGCCGTCCGCAAGGGACACCATGCCGAAATTCACGTGCTCGAGGTCTTTCGCCCACGGCTCGCCGAGGAGCTCCAGCACCTTGAATACTTGCTTGAAATGCAGGTTTTGCTGATACGCCACGACATACAGACATTTGTCGAAGTCGTAGGTCTTCTTGCGATAGAAAGCCGCCGCGAGGTCACGGGTGGCATAGAGGGTGGCGCCGTCCGAGCGCACCAAGAGGCAAGGGGGCATCCCTTCGCCCACTTCCACGACTTTCGCGCCGTCCGATTCCACGAGGAGCCCTTTCTCCTCCAGAAGATCGAGAACGGGCTGCATTTTATCGTTATAAAAACTCTCGCCCGCATAACTGTCGAATTCGATGCCGAGCCTGTCGTAGACGCGCTTCGCTTCGGCGAGGCTGACCGCCTTGAACTGCGTGAAGAGAGCGAGCGCCTCCTCGTTGCCGTCCTCGATCAGCTTGAACCAATGCCTGCCGAGGTCGTTCAGGGACTCGTCCTTCTCCGCTTCTTGGTGGAAACGGACGTAGAGCTGATGCAATGCTTTGACGCCGCCTTTCTCGATGTCCGCGCCCTCGCCCCACTTTTTGTAGGCGACGATCATCTTGCCGAACTGGGTGCCCCAGTCGCCGAGGTGATTGATGCGCACGACGTTATAGCCGAGGGTCTTGAAGATACGGGACAGCGCCCCGCCGATGACGGTGGAGGAGAGGTGTCCGATGTGGAAAGGCTTGGCGATATTGACGGAGGAGAAGTCGATGCAAATGGTCTTGCCCGCGCCGATGTCGCTCTTGCCATAGCTCTCTTTCTCATCCAAAACGCGCAGTAAGGTCTCTTCCGCCATATTCGAGCGGGAGAATTTGAAATTCAGGTACCCGTTCAGCGCGGTGCAGGACAGGAGATAGGGCGGCAGATCCGCCGAGATCTTGTCCGCGAGCTCCTTGGCAATATCCACGGGGGACTTGCGGAGTGCTTTCGCGAAACGGAAGCAGGGGAGAGCCACGTCCGCGAAGGCGAGATCCTTCGGGGTGGTCAAGAGGGCGACGATCTCTTCTTTCGTGACGCCCTCGATGTCGATGAGGGCGGCTATCTGCTCATTGCGATCCATATTATACGTTGAAGCGGAAGAGCACCACGTCTCCGTCTTTCATGATATAGTCCTTCCCTTCGCTCCTTACTTTGCCTTTTTCTCTCGCGACGGTCAGCGAGCCGTACGCCATCAGATCCTCGTAGGAAACCACTTCCGCGCGAATGAAGCCGCGCTCGAAGTCGGTGTGGATCTTGCCCGCCGCTTGGGGTGCCTTCGTACCTTTCTTGATGGTCCAGGCGCGCGTCTCTTTCTCTCCTGCGGTGAGGAAGGAGATGAGCCCCAAGAGCTCGTAGCCCGCGGTGATGAGGAGGGAGAGACCGCTCTCCTCGATGCCGAGCTCCTCGCGGAAGATGTCGCGATCTTCCTTGTCGAGGGCGGAGAGCTCCGCCTCCACCTTCGCGGAGAGTTTGATGACCTTCGCGTTCTCGCGTGCGGCGATCTCGCGCACTTGCTTGACATAGTCGTTGTCTTCCTTGCCGATGTCGCTTTCCGCGATATTCGCCACGTAGATGACCTTCTTGGTGGTCAGGAGGAAGAGGGTGTCGTAGTAGGCGGCTTCCTCTTCGGAGGCTTGGATGCTCCTGCCGGGGTTGCCTGCGGCGAGGTGATCGTACATCTTCTCCAGCATCTCGATCTCGGGCAGGTACTTCTTGTCGCCGCTTTTCGCCTGCGTGCGCACTTTTTGGAGGCGCTTCTCTACGCTCTCGAGGTCGGAGAGGATGAGCTCCGTGTCGATGATCTCGATGTCTTCTTTCGGGCAGATACGTCCCTCCACGTGCTCCACGTTGGGGTCGTCGTAACAGCGCACCACGTGGGTGATGGCGTCCACTTCGCGGATGTGGGAGAGGAATTTATTCCCGAGACCTTCGCCTTTGGACGCGCCCTTCACCAGTCCCGCGATATCCACGAATTCAAGGACGGCAGGGGTGACTTTTTGAGAATTATACAGCGCGGCGAGGTCGTCCACCCTCTTGTCGGGGACGGGAACGACGCCCACGTTGGGCTCGATGGTGCAGAAAGGATAATTCTGACATTCCGCCCCGGCGGATGTGATCGCGTTGAAGAGAGTTGATTTGCCGACGTTGGGCAGTCCTACGATACCGAGTTTCATTTTCCACTTCCTTTTCGGCATAAATGCCGATGACGTTTCGTAAAATGTAAGGTTATTATACAGTTTCCGCGCGCGGAAATCAATAAAATTCAAGTAAAATGCGTAGGGAGGGGTGATTTCTATGACGATTTGGCGAGCGATCCTTTTCGGTTTGGTGCAGGGGTTGACGGAGTTTCTGCCCGTGTCGAGCAGCGGACATTTGATACTATTGGAGCGTCTGTCTTTTGCGCCGCCGTCCGTCTTTCTGAATCTTACGCTCCATCTCGCCACGTTGCTCGCCGTGCTCGTCACCATGCGAAGGGAAGTGTGGGCGGTCGTGCGTCATCCCGTCCGCGGGGATCTCAAATACCTCATTGCGGCGTCCGTCCCGACGGTAGTCATCGCGCTCGCCTTCGAGGCGTTTTGCCCTGCGCTGACGGAGGGGGCGATGCTCCCTTTTTGCTTTCTCGCGACGACTTGTCTCCTTGTTCTCGGCGACACCTTCTCCAAGGGACGCTCAAGGGACATTTCAATAGGAAGCAGCCTCCTTGTCGGGGCGGTGCAGGGGGTCGCCGTATTGCCGGGGATCTCCCGTAGCGGCGCCACCATTTCCGCGCTCCGTATGTGCGGGGTGGACAGGGAGCGGGCGACCGCTTTTTCTTTCCTGATGTCGATCCCCGTGATCGCGGGTGGATTCCTCATTGAGGGAGTAAAAAGCGGATTCTCGGTCGAAGGGGTGACGGTGACGGAGCTTCTTCTCGCGTCGGTCGTGGCGCTTCTGTCGGGACTCTTCGCGGCGAAATTCATGCTCGAAAAGAGAATGAGGATGCTCCCCTTCGCGGTCTATACGTTCGTGCTTGGTATCGTGAGTTTTTTCCTGCTCTAAGAACGGAGCAGATCGAAGAATTTGGCGGGAATATCGGTATTTTTCAACGAACAGGTGATCGTAGCGCATAATTTCCCGGCGTAGGATATCACCCCGACGTTTAGCGGGGCATTACGACTCGTATTGACGAAAAGTTTCACGCTCTTTACGTGCGCTTCCGCGGCGGGCGGCAGTCGGAAGATCCCCACGTTGGAGAGGATCGCCGTTTGGCGCACTTTGTTCATCAATTTCTTGACGAGTCGGAAGCAAGGACTTTTTACGAAGAGGGGGATATAGGCGAGCACGGGCAACGTGAAACAGGTGACGACGTCGTCGATACTGCGCTGCAAGCGGTCTTTCGTAAATTTCTCGCGGAATTGTTTCTTGACTTCGTCGAGGATGACGGGAAGGGAGACGTCCGTCGTGCCCTTCGGGATGACGATACGCTCGAAGCAAATGAAATTCTGATAGGTGTCGGACGGGAAGAACCGACGCAGATCGACGGGGATGAAGAGGGCGAGCGACCTACGGAGCGGGAGCGGCGCTTCGGAGAGCGCGGCGGCGATATACGCCGAGGCGACGTATTCGGTCAGTGTGACACCCGCGTCGGTGGTTTTCTTTTTCAGCCCGTCGACCTCCACCTCCTCATAGAGGAGACGGGGCGCTTTCTCGTAGTTTCCGCGACTGCCGAGCGGGTAGACGCTCTTGCCGTTGTAACGTTCCACGGACAGCTCGCGGAGTCGCAGTTTCCTGCCGTATTCGAGGAAAGCGTCGGTCATCGTGAGCGCCCTCTCGGGGATGCCGATCGCCTCGCCTTCCGTCCGCTCCAGGTAGCGGGTCAGGATGTCGGAGAAGAAGTATCCGCCTACGTTTCCGTCCGCGACGGCGTGGAACATCTCGAAGATGATCTCCTCCTTGTCATACGCGATGCGGAAAGGATAGTCGGCGGTGTCCTCTTTGCGAAGGGGACGCAGCGGGGGACGCTCGTCCCGTTTCACGGGGAAGTGGGCGTCGTTTTCACGGAGTTTATGCCAGAAGAAGCCGCATACGACTTTGCTCTTAAAATTCGGATAATTCGGCAGAATGTCCTCCACGCTAAGAGCGAGAGCGTCGGGATCCACCCATTTATCCATCACCGCCGTATAACGAAAAACACTCTGCGCTGTCCGCGTTTTCATCAGCGGATAGGCGAGCGCAGAGATGTCTAAAGGATATGTTTTTTTCTTCATGGGATCATACGTTTCCCGACACGGGCAACGTCAGACCGAGGAGCTTCAAAAGGGGATTCGCGCACATAAAGGGCTTGGCGAGCTTGCCCTCGAGGAACATATTGTCGATGGTATTCGCCCAGTTCGAACCGTTATCGAACCGCGCGACGATGCCGCCGAAGCCCCACAGGATGGCGACGAAGATGGCGATGCTCACCGCGAGACCGATCACACGGTCGATCTTGCTCATCGCGGAGTGGCTCTTGTCGTCCAGCCAGCGGAATATCTTCTTGCGGATGATATTACGGATGATGGCGAGGATGATGACGAGGATCACCCATATCACGATCTCGAAGGCGAATCGCGCCACGGTGTAAGAAATGGAATTACGCAGGGTGGTGCCGGGCACCGCCGTTGCTTCGAGGAAAGAAGCGAGGTAAGGACCGACGACGGGGATATTCTCCGAAACGGCGCCGTTCAGGGGGATGTCGCTGTCTTCGCCGACATAAAGCACACCGTCCTCACCGAGCACGATGTCGGTGTCCAAGACGGCGCTGAACATCTCATTCGAGGGCAGTGCCTCGCCGACGGGGGTCATGATCGCCTGCGCCGCAGAGGTGTATTCGATGCTGCCGTCCGCATTGGTCTTCGACAGGAAGAGCGGCGTGACCGACGCCGAAATGAATGCCGCGCCGACCATGATGATGAGCAACATAAAAAGACCGAAGAATATCTTCGCGCCACCTTTCCAAAGTCCTATGATACCGAACAGCACGATGCCGCCGATCAATACGAAATCCATCGTTCCCATGTTATCATTATAATCTTTTCGTCACATATTTGCAACGGTTTTTTTATGCGCGCGTAAGCAGAGGGAGCCGCCGCCTCCCGTTTAAGGTGTATCACGGCGCGGGATCGGGCAATAATAGGGCTATGGAAGAAAGTACCGTAGTGGTCTGTATCGGCAGTGACAAGGTGGCGGGAGATATGCTCGGTCCCCTCGTGGGAAGCAGTCTTCGCGACGAATACGAACTGGGCTGTCCCGTGTACGGCGCCGTCGGCGAGAGCGTGAACGGGCTGAACCTCGCGGAATATCTCGATATGCTCAGAGCGCGTCACCCGTCCGCCCGTATCGTCGCGGTGGACGCCGCCCTCGGGAAAGCGGGGGACGTCGGCACCATTCGGCTGAAACGCGGCGGCATCCGTGCGGGCGGTGCGATGGAGAAGCCTCTCGAAAGGGTGGGAGACGTGGGGATCGTCGGGGTCGTGGCGGAAGAGCGCGCCCCGAACGAAGTCTACGCCGCGCTCCTTGCAGTCCCTTACGACCTCGTTGCCTCTCTGGCGGCTCGCATCGCGAAAATGATCTATACCGTGCTCGGCTCCGTCGGTTGAACGGACCGTCCCGCGCCCTCGATTATTTTAAGAAATCTTTTGTTGATATATAAAAAACGCTATGCTATAATATACTAACGATAAAACGCGGTTCCGTCACAAAAAGGGAACGGTTTTCGGAGGAGTCCATGTTCAGAAGCAAAACTTCCAGAACGATAAGCGTGATCGTCACGATCCTGCTCTTGATCGTGCTCGTCGTCGTGCTCGTGGAGCTGTTCGTACAGCGTCCCACCGAGCTGTCGTACGACACGTTCGTCCGTCTCGTGGAGACGAACGGAGAGGGCAGCGAGACGGGCGCGATCACCGGTGTATACATCGAAGGGAACTACAAGATGAATATCTTGTTCGAGGGTTCCAAGTCCAAGTCCATTTCCAGCAATCCCGACGCCTACGTCTATATCCCCAATCGTGCGGCACCCATCGAGATGATCTACGAATTGCAGGCGAATGGCGCGAAAGTGCCGACGGTCATTTTGAATGATCCGTCTAAAAACAGCATTTGGTCGTCCCTGCTCCCCGTCATCATCGGCATCGTCCTCATCGGCGCCTTCCTCTTCATCCTGAACCGTCAGAATATGGGCGCGAATAATAAGGCGATGAGCTTCGGCGCCACCAAGGCGCGCGTGACGGGCAACGTCAAGGAACGTTTCACCGACGTCGCCGGTGCGGAAGAGGAGAAGGAAGAGCTCAGAGAGATCGTCGATTTCCTGCGTTCCCCGCAGAAATTCCAAGACGTCGGCGCGAAGATCCCCAAGGGAGTCCTTTTGGTCGGTCCTCCGGGCACGGGTAAGACCCTCTTCGCGAAAGCGGTCGCGGGCGAAGCGGGCGTCCCCTTCTTCAGCATCAGCGGCAGTGACTTCGTGGAGATGTTCGTGGGCGTGGGCGCTTCCCGTGTGCGCGACCTTTTCATGCAAGCGAAAAAGAATATGCCTTGTATCGTCTTCATCGACGAGATCGATGCGGTCGGTCGTCAGCGTGGCGCAGGCCTCGGCGGCGGTCACGACGAGAGAGAGCAGACATTGAATCAGCTCCTCGTCCAGATGGACGGTTTCGAGCCGAATGACGGCGTCATCGTGATGGCGGCGACGAACAGAGCGGATATATTGGATCCCGCACTCCTTCGTCCGGGCAGATTCGACAGACAGATCTACGTCAATACCCCCGACGTCAGGGGCAGGGAGGAGATCCTCCGCGTCCATGCGAGGAATAAACCCCTCGCGGGCGATATCGACTTCAAGACAGTGGCGCGTCTCACCATCGGTTTCACCGGTGCGGACATCGCGAACCTTCTCAACGAAGCGGCGATCCTTGCCGCCCGCGCGAATCGTCGCGTGATCTTGATGGAGGACATCCTCGAAGGGATCAACAAGGTCATCATGGGACCGAAAAAGAAGAGCCGTGTCGTCACCGAGACGGATAAACGCATCACCGCCTATCACGAGAGCGGTCACGCCATCGTGGCGAAAGTCCTCGAGAATTGCGACGAAGTGCAGGAAGTCAGCATCATCCCCCGCGGCATGGCGGCGGGCTATACGCTCACTCGTCCCGAGACGGATGACAGCCACGTCACGAAGAATAAGCTCCTCGACAATATCTGCATGATGCTCGGCGGCAGGGCGGCGGAAGCCATCGTCATCAAGGACATTTCCACCGGCGCCAGCAACGACATTCAGCGCGCCTCCTCCATCGCCCGTTCGATGGTGACGGAGTGGGGTATGAGCGACGTCATCGGCAATATTTATCTCGGCAGTGACCACGAGGTCTTCATCGGCAAGACCTACGGTCAGCACAGCGACGTCTCCGAGAATATGTCCGGCATCGTGGACGGCGAGATCAAGAAGATCATCGACGAGGCGTACACCCGTGCCCTCGGCATCCTCGAATCTCATCGCGACATTATGGAGAAGATGGTGTCCCTTCTCTATGAGAAGGAGACCATTTTCAAAGAGGAAGTGGACGCCCTCTTCGACGGTGCGAGCGTGGAAGAGATCCTCTCCAAGGATCACACCGCGGAAGAACTCCGCACGATGCGGAAAAACGGCATCGACATCGTGCCGGAGACGGCAGCAGAGCCCACCGAAGCACAAGATCCTGCGGACACGGACGTCCCGCCCGAGAACGAAGGAGAATAAACGATATATCGGCGCCCCTTCCCGCACCATCGGGAAGGGGCTTTTTCTTATGTAAATAGGATAAAGCGCGCGCATTTCGACAAATTGTGAAAAAAAGTTGACGGCGGGAGACAATGTGTTTATAATATCTTTTATTCGATAGAGGCGCGTGTCTTATGACAAACCGCGGAGAGGCTTGGTCCGCGGCGGGAAAGGAAGGCACGCCGAAGGGTGCGATCTCACCTCGAAGTTCGCATTCTGGGGTGCGGGAGAATATCCCGCGCACTGTCGCGAGAGGGTTCCCTTTCGCGGAGAGCTATCCACCTTGCGGCATCTTTGTTTTTCGTTTGTGGGCGGCTCTCTTGCCGCTTTTTTATTTATTGCGGCGCGTACGTATGATCACATGCGCCTTCGGGCGCGAAAGGAGAGTAAAAATATGGTAGGTACTTTTTGGGCATTCGTGCCCGCAATCATCGCGATCGTTCTCGCGCTCGTGACCAAGCAAGTGTACTTGTCGCTTTTCGCAGGTATCTTTGCCGGTGCGATGTTCCTCGCGGGAGGAAACCCCATCGAGGCGATCAGTAACCTTTTCATCAGAATGGGTGGTCAGATCGGCGGCAACGGCGGCATCCTGATCTTCCTTGTCATCCTCGGCATCTTCGCCGTTTTGATGGTGAAAACGGGCGGCTCCAAGGCATACGGCGACTGGGCGACCACCAAGATCAAGAGCAAGACCGGTGCGGAGCTTGCGACGGTAGGTCTCGGCGCTCTCATCTTCGTGGACGACTATTTCAACTGTCTCACCGTCGGTAACGCGATGCGCCCCGTGACGGATAAATACAAGATCAGCCACTCCAAGCTCGCATATCTCATCGACGCCACCGCGGCGCCTATCTGTATCATCGCCCCTATCTCTTCGTGGGCGGCGGCAGTCGCAGGCAACGTGGAAGGCGAGAACGGTATCCTCACCTTCGTGAAGACCATTCCCTTCAATATGTATGCGCTCCTCACCATCGGTTTCATGGTGGTCACGGTCATCCTGCGTATGGACTTCTTCAAGATGAAGAGGAATGAGAAGATCGCGGAGACCACGGGCGACGTGCTCGCGGGCGAGACCGACCTTCCCACCACGGACGTGGAGGCGGACAGCAGCGTGAAAGGCAAGGTCATAAACCTCGTCTTCCCCATCGTCACCCTCATCGTTTGCTGTATCGGCGCGATGATCTATAACGGCTACTTCTATGACTGGGATGCGGGCGTCATCGGCACGGCTCTCCAGTCCGAGACGGTGCTCGAAGCGTTCAGTAACTGCGACGCAGGCAGCGCCCTCGCGATGGGTTCCTTCATCGCTCTCGTCATCACCGTCATCTTCTATCTCTGCACCAAGGCGATCACCTTCAAGGGCAGTATGGAGTCCATCGTGGACGGCTTCAAGTCCATGGT
>JAFTBD010000099.1 GCA_017455385.1 Clostridia bacterium | reverse complement strand
TGTTCGCACATCTTGCCGCGTTTCTTGTCTGAAACGCTTGTGCAAGTGAATGTGCGAACTGCCACGTTTCGCTCCGCGATGTCCATCGCGTTCGCGGGGGAGAGCGTTCATATGGTGCTCCGCCTAACGTTTGCTCATACATTCGCAACCGCAACGTGCTCCCACCCCATTTCCGCTCTCGTTTTGGGTATTCCTCATTGAGGTTATAAGGTTGAGATCCTTCGGCTCCGGTTCACTCCGCTCGGAATGACGATTATTATATTCGCGTCGCGCGCGCATAATCCTATTTATAAATACTGCAAATTTGCATAAAATCGTGAATTACTGTATAAAAATTGGATATATGCATATATTGTAAATAAATTTCAATAGATTTGAAAAAAATATGAGAATTCTTTGAAAAATATGCAAAAAAACGATTGACGAATGCATTTTGAGGTGGTAGTATTATTGCATAAAACCAAAAAAAGGAGTTTTAAATTATGAAAAAAGTTTTAACTATAGTTATGGCGATCGTTATGATCATCGGTTGCGTCTTCGCCTTCGTCGCGTGTAATGACTCCGCCGAGCCCGTCGTGAAGGTGGTCAACGTCGATCTGTCCAATGAGCAATATGCTTTCGCCGTCAAGAAGGGCGACACGGCGCTTCTCGCTTCCGTCAATACGTTCTTCGCTGCGAAGAAGAATGAGATCGCGGCTATCTTCGACAAGTACACTGCCGATGATGCGGATCTGGACTCTTTCGGCAAGGACAACATCAAGACCACGCCGACCGGCGCTGCCAATGAGCTCGTCGTCGCGACGAACCTTGAGTTCGCTCCCTTCGAGTACACCAACGGCAACAAGATCGCCGGTATCGATATGGAGATCGCTGAGCTTTTGGCTGCGTATCTCGGCAAAGAGCTCGTCATCGTTCATATGGACTTCGACTCCGTTGTCGAATCCGTTCAGACCCTCGACACCTATGATATCGGTATCGCAGGCTTGACCATCACCGAGGAACGCAAAGAGATGGTGGCATTCTCCGATCCTTACTTCGGTGCCACGCAGGTCCTCGTCGTGAAAGAGGGTGACACCACGTTCGACGGTCTCACCACCGCGGAGGCTGTTGAGGCGAAACTCGCCACTTTGACCGGTGCTGCTGCGAAGTGCGGCGGTCAGGCAGGCACGACCTCTCAGTTCTATGTGAACGGCAATGAAGATATGGAGATGACCGGCTTCGAGAATCTGACCTTCTCGCCGTATTCCAGCGCCGCTCTCGCGATCCAGGATATGCTGAATGACAAGATCGCCTTCGTGGTCGTGGACAAGACCACTGCTACCGCATTGGTGAATAGTTTCAATAAATAATCACCGATATGGCATCTAAATGGCATAAGTTCGTCGTTGCATTCATTGACAACAACGGATATAAGACAGTCTTAGGGGGCTTGAAGGTTACAGCCAAGATAGCCCTCTTCGGCTTTTTGATCGGCGTGGTGATCGGTATCATCGTCGCTCTGGTCAAGATCGCCGCTCGCCGCAGTAAAGTGGCAAGCGGTTTTTCCGTTATCGGTGACGTTTACGTCGGGTTCTTCCGCGGGACGCCTATCGTCGTTCAACTATTGATAGGGCATTTCGTTCTCTTCCCGCTCATCGGATTGAAAGTGGATAGCGTCCTGGAGGCGAAATTGATATTCGGAATGAATAGCGGCGCCTACGTCAGCGAGATCATGCGTTCCGGCGTCTTATCCGTCGATATCGGGCAGACCGAGGCGGGGCGTGCCATCGGACTGGGGTACGGCACCACGATGCGCCGTATCGTCCTGCCGCAGGCATTCAAGAATTCTCTGCCTGCGCTCGGCAATGAGCTCATCGCGCTCACCAAGGACACCTCCGTTGCGAGTTTCATCGCGCTCGTGGACTTGACGCAGTCTTTCCGTTTGCTTGCGAGCGGAACGTATGAGTTCATCATTCCGTATCTCATCCTCGCGCTCATTTACCTTGTGATCGTGATCGCGATGACCATCATCATCAAACTCATAGAAAGGAGGTTGCGTAAGAGTGACAGACAACATTGATAATGTCGTTCAGACGGAAAAGCATCCTCTGATCGAGGTGAAATATCTCACCAAGAAATTCGGCGACCTATTGGTGCTGAATGATATCTCCACCACCTTTTACGAGGGAGAGCGCGTGGTCATCATCGGACCGTCCGGTGGCGGCAAGAGCACTTTCCTCCGCTGTCTGAACGTCCTCGAGGATCCCACCGCAGGCGAGATCGTCTTCGACGGGAAGGACCTCACCGACCGCAAGATCGACATCAATCTATGTCGTCAGAAGATGGGGATGGTCTTTCAGCAGTTCAATCTCTTCAATAATCTCACCGTTATGCAGAATATCACCCTTGCCCCCATCACCGTCGGCAAGCAGCAACTCCGCGCGGCGAAGATGAATAACCGCCTGATGCCCCTCTATAATAAGCTCCTAGCGAAGTTCGGCGCCAAGCTGAACGCGAGAGTGGACCGCAAGATCGCGAAGAATAAGAAGATCATCGAGGAGAATGAGGCGCTCCTGCCTCCCGTCGAGGCGGCTTGGGAGAAGACCAAGCGCACCATCGAGAAGGCGGGCAAGGTCTTCGTCACTTACGACAAAAAGCTCACGAAGCAGAAGCTGAAGATCGTCACCAAGATCGAGAATGCGGAGCGTGCCATCGAGCGTGCCAAGTACCCGCAGCCGAAGGTCTATGTCGAGCCGCCCTTCAAGAACAAGGCGGAGATCGTGCGTCTCGCCGAGGAGAACGCCGTGAAGCTTCTGAAGCGTATCGGACTGGAGGAGAAGGCGAATGTCTATCCTTCGACGCTCTCAGGCGGTCAGAAACAGCGTATCGCCATCGTCCGCGCCCTCGCGATGAACCCGAAGGTGATGCTCTTCGATGAGCCGACCAGCGCCCTCGACCCCGAGATGGTGGGCGAAGTGCTGGACCTCATCAAGACCATCGCGGATGCGGGCATGACTATGATCATCGTCACGCACGAGATGGGCTTCGCGAAGGAGGTCGCCAGCCGCGTGCTCTTCATCGATGGCGGCAAGATCAAGGAAGAGGCGCCCCCCGAGGAGTTCTTCGGCGATCCCAAGGACCCGAGGCTCAAGGAATTCCTCTCAAAAGTATTATAACAAACGATCGGAACGCAGGTGGCAACGCCGCGTTCTTTTTTTTGTGGCGCGTTATCGTAAGGCTCTCGGTTCTCGTCCCTTGCGAAGCCCTTGTTATCACGCGGATGCGTGCATATCATCAGTGCTAACAGGCACTGTATATCATCAATACGTAGTATTGTATATCATCAAACCGAGCGGGTTTTTAATACACGGCTAAAGCCGTGATGATATACAAGGGACAAGCCCTTGATGATATACCAAACCTTGCTACGCTTCGGTTTGGATAAAAAACAGTCTAAAGCGAATTCGCTTTAGACTGTTTTTGGTGGACATGCGGGGAGTCGGTCTTGCTCCTCGCAAGACAAATCGTTTTGCTATAGTGATGCCTTGCTCGGCGCTGCGGGCAACCGCTAAAAAAGCCGCACTGTGGCTTTTTCTTAACGCTCTCGTTCGACTCCCCACGCTAAACTTTATGAAAAAAGGGCTTCGTAAGAAGCCCTTTGTCTGACTGGTGGACATGCGGGGAGTTGAACCCCGGTCCGTGAAGGAGACCACAATTCTTTCTACACGTTTAGCTTACGTTTGTTGTCGTTCGCGGCTGCCCGTAAGCGGGCCACAGCGTTCCAAGCCGCAATTTACAACCCTATGCGCGCGGCGACGCACAAGTGTCGTTCCCTACAGTAATAATGCCGAATTTCAGCGTCGTAGGTCCACTGAGTCGACAGATGGCGCATTACGCAGCCATCGCAAAAGATTGAGAGTTGTCCTTTATTAGAACAGTTCCGTTATTAAGCAGACGAGCCTGCTACGTGCTTAAACTGCCACCTCACTCCGCGTCGAAGCCGGTACATGCCCAAGTGAAGATAGTATATCACGTCTTCCTGCACATTGCAAGAGGGAATTATGTACTTTTTGCCGTTTTATACATTATAAAAGGCACCTCTGCGGTGCCTTTCTTTATCATACTTGCAGGTAGCCGTCCGGCAGGGTGTCGCCCTTGGATCGTTTCGATCTGCTCCGGGAAATACCGGATCCTGATAAACTTGAATGTTCGTATAAAATATGGTATATTGATAGTGGTGCGCATCTTGGCGCGTCGAAGTCCCCCGAAGGCAGGAAAATATATGGATAAAATGAAAGAATTCCGTTCTTGATTACGCTTATCCACATTTTCAGGTGTGCGAAATAAG
>JAFTBD010000098.1 GCA_017455385.1 Clostridia bacterium | reverse complement strand
TCGAATTATTCGTGCTTTCCGTCGGTCTGTTCTTTTTGAAATTCTTGAAATCCATATTCCCTCCGTCACTCAATCATATTCAGGCGCATATATATTTGTTACGGAGCTTTGCGTATGGATATTTTGAAAAGTTTATTGCAAGGAAACGGAGGGGGAATGCTGGGAGCATTGCTTCCTTTACTGCTCGGAAAGGGTGGAAGTGGGGATATCTCCTCCATTCTGTCGATGCTCGGGCAAAGCGCGCCGCAAGGGGAAGCCAAGGGACAAGACTTTCCTCCGCTCTTCGCGGAAAGCAAGCCGACGGAATCTGCCTTGGGAAGTATTATGCCCCTTTTACAATCCATGATGGGACAGCACGGTAGTGCCGAGAAGCCTGCCGCCTCATCGACGGAAATCGGTCATACCTATCCGTACGAACTCCAATACAATCATCCGGAGTCCTGATCTTCGCAGACGTCCCTATTTGATCCCCTCATAGGATCTTTTTATAGTCCTATTTTCGGGACAATATGTATCGTATAATACTTTCGGACGCGATCAAATGAAAAAAACATTAAAATAAATACTTTTCAATGACCACAATATATGGTATAATAATCGCGATTTAAGTGCCAAATGTGGTTTTTGGAGGAATTTGTGAGCAAAGAATATAACGCAAAAGACATACAAGTCCTCGAAGGTCTCGAAGCGGTCAGGCTCCGTCCCGGTATGTATATCGGTACGACGGGTGCGAAAGGTCTTCACCATATCTTATGGGAGATCGTCGATAACTCTCTCGACGAGATCTGCAACGGGTTCGGCAGTCGCGTGGATATCATCATTTATCCCGACGGCAGTATCAGCGTCGAGGATGACGGACGCGGCATTCCGGTGGACAAGCACCCGACCCTCGGGCTCAGCGGCGTGGAAGTCGTTTTCACACAGCTCCACGCAGGCGGCAAGTTCAATAACGATAATTACACCTTCTCCGGCGGTCTGCATGGTGTCGGCGCTTCCGTCACGAATGCTCTCTCCGAATGGCTGGACGTCACCATTTATAAGAATAAGAAAGTTTACAAGCAGGAATTCCATTCTCCCGAAGTAAATGGCAAGGTCATGAGCGGTATCCCGCGCACGCCTCTCACCGAAACGGGGGAGAAGACGGACAAGCACGGCACCCTCGTGCGCTTCATGCCGGATAGGCGCGTCTTCGGGAAGGAAGTATTCAATTATCAGACCATCGTCACTCACGTGCAGGAGCAGGCGTTCCTCAATAAAGGGATCACCATTACCGTCGAGGATAAACGCCAACTGGATGACGACCTGAACGCGGTCAAGAGCACATTTTGTTACGAGCACGGTATCAGCGACTTCGTCCGCTATCTGAATGACGGCAAGGAAGTCCTCTTCCCCGAGCCCATTGAGTTCGAAGTGTCGCAGGAGAAATTCTATATCGGGCTCTCTATGCAACACACGAATGCCTACACCGAGAGCATTTTCTCTTACGTAAATAGCATTCCCACCACCGAAGGCGGTACGCACGAAGTGGGATTCAAGAGTGCCCTTACGAAGGTCATGAATGACTATGGCAGGAAGCGCGGACTTATCAAAGATAAGGATCCGAATCTTCAAGGTGAAGACTTCCGCGAAGGATTGACCTGTGTCATCTCCATTCGTATGCAGAACGTTCAGTTCGAGGGGCAGACCAAGACCAAGCTCGGCAATCCCGAGATACGTCCTCTCGTCGAGAGCATCGTGATGGAGAGGCTTGACGCATTCCTCTCCGAGAAGAAGCATTTCGAGTGTGGCGACGCCATCATCGAAAAGGCGCTCGGCGCGGCGAAAGTCCGTGAAGCGGGCAGGAAGGCGAAAGAGCTCGCGCGTCAGAAGAATAACGCGAATAGCAATATGCTGATCGGTAAGCTCGCGAATTGCACCGGCAAGAAGCCCGAGCTCAATGAGCTCTTTATCGTGGAGGGCGATTCCGCAGGCGGCAGTGCGAAACAGGGCAGAGACAGACGGTTTCAAGCCATTTTACCGCTTCGCGGTAAACCGATCAACGCGGAAAAAAAGCGTATCGACCAGCTTCTCTCCAACGAAGAGATCTGCACGATCATCAGCGCCCTTGGGGCGAATTTCGACACCGAGTTCAACGTGAATGCTTTGAAGTTCGGCAAGGTCATCATCCTTGCCGATGCCGATCAGGACGGCGCGCACATCCGCTCCATCTTGCTCACGTTCTTCTTCCGTTATATGAAACAGCTCATCACGGACGGACACCTCTATATCGGTATGCCGCCCCTCTTCAAGGTGGAGAAGAAGGACGTCGTGCGGTATGCTTACGATGACGCCGCGCTCGATAAGATCGTGGAAGAAGTCGGCAGGAACTATAAATTACAGAGATATAAAGGTCTCGGTGAGATGAACCCCGAACAGCTGTGGGAAACCACCTTGAATCCCGAGACGCGATGCCTGACGAGGGTGTCCATCGAGGACGCCGCCTCCGCAGACAGACTCATCAGCACCTTGATGGGGGATAATGTCGAGGCAAGAAAAGCATACATCTATCAACACGCGAACTTCAACCGTACGGACGAAGTCGAGAAAAAGGGTTACATAAATGTCTAACGAGAACGAAGAATTGGAAGTTACCGAAGGTAACGACAGAACGTATGAGAAGACGGTGGAGCAAGTGCTCCACGAGTCTATGATCCCGTATTCCGAGTACGTTATTTTGGATCGCGCCCTCCCGCGCGTAGAGGATGGCTTGAAGCCCGTTCAGCGCAGGATCCTCTACAGTATGTATGAGCTCGGAGTCACGCACGACAAGCCGCATAAAAAGTGCGCGCGTATCGTCGGTGAATGTCTCGGCAAATATCATCCGCATGGTGACACCTCCGTCTATGACGCCCTCGTGCGTTTGGCACAGTCTTTCAATATGTCCGAGCCTCTCGTGGACGGACACGGAAACTTCGGTTCCGTGGACGGAGACAGTGCCGCCGCAATGCGTTACACCGAGGCGCGTCTTGCTCCCATCGCGCAGGAAATGCTCCGCGACATCGAGAAAGAGACCGTCACTTTCAGCCTCAATTTCGACGACACTTTGAAAGAGCCCGATATGCTCCCCGGCAGGTTCCCGAATCTTCTCGTGAACGGCGCTTCCGGTATTGCAGTCGGTCTCGCCACGAATATCCCGACGCATAATCTCAATGAAGTCATCGACGGCGCAGTCGCGATGATCGACAATCCGCATATCAAGCTCGAGGAGCTGATGACCATTATCAAAGGTCCCGATTTCCCGACGGGTGGTATCCTTTTCGCGGGAGAAGAGCTTCGCCAAGCGTATGAGACGGGTAAAGGCAAGGTCACCATCGCCGCGCGTATGCATATCGAGAAGGAAGGGGATAAAAAGAGCATCGTCATCACCGAGCTCCCGTATCAAGTCAATAAATCCAAGCTTCTTCAGAAGATCAATGAGCTCCGCGAATCGAGGAAAGAGCCTTTCGTGCAGATCGCCGACATTTTGGATGAGTCGGATAGGCAAGGCTTGCGCGCCACTATTAAACTCAAACGTGACGCCGACGCTGACAGGATCGTGAAACTCCTTTTGAAGCATACCGATCTCCAGACGAATTTCGGTATCAATATGGTCGTCATTGCGGACGGAAAGCCGCGTTTGATGGGACTCAAGGAGATACTGAAATATTATCTCGATTATCAACGCACCCTCATCCAGCGCCGTACTCGTTTCGACCTCAATGCGGCGAAAGAAAGAGATGAGATCCTTCGCGGTCTCCTCATTGCCATTCGTAATATCGACGAAGTCATCGCCATCATCAAAGGCGCGAAGAACGTTAACGAGGCGAAAGATAACCTTCGTCAACGCTTCACCCTCAGCGAGAAGCAGGCGAATGCCATCGTGGAGATGAAACTCCGCCGTTTGACCAACCTCGAGACCGACGAGATCGTGAATGAGATCGAAGAGCTCAGGAAGAAGATCGAATACCTCACCAAGGTGCTCGGCTCTACGAGGATGCAATTCAGCGTCGTGAAAGAGGAACTCCTCGACATTAAGAAAAGGTATAAGCGCGTGCG
>JAFTBD010000097.1 GCA_017455385.1 Clostridia bacterium | reverse complement strand
GATTTCATCTCCTACGAGGTGACCGATCTCAACGAACGCCGCGCTTTCCTGCTCCGTGCCCGCGCACCGAAGATCCTCGCTTGGACAGTGACAAACCCCATCTTGGAGAACCGTGCGAGGAAGTATGCGGAGAATATCATTTTCGAGGGATACGAGGCTGACCCCGAGGCGAAGAGCGTCATCCACCTGAAGCACAGCGCCCCGATCTAATAAAAAAAAGAAGCTATTGAGCGCTTTCAGACCGAAGGCGCTCTTTTCTTTTTCTTTCCGAAAGAGAGACGGTAACTGATCTCGAGCATTTCGAGTACGAGATCGTCCGAGAGCCTATCGTCGAGGATCAGACTCGCCCAATGCCTGTCGTTCATATGAAAACACGGATATGCTCCCTTGGCGGCGAATTCAGCCGTACGGTCATCGAGCTTCACGTTCATAACGTCTGTGACGCCCGTTTCTTCGGGCGTGACTTTCGAGCGGTCAAGATCCATCAAGATTGCGAACCATTTGCGCGTATCGGCATTCCGAAAAACGCAATAATGCGGGAAACGTTTCCACAGAAATTCGGGCGAAGCGCCATAGCGAGCGAGGATCGCCGCCGTGATACGTTCACTCTGCTCGGTGAGATACAGCCGCTCGGTCGAGCACAGATCACGTATCTCCTCAAGCCAAGAAACGTAAGCATTACGAACACCGATGACGAAGGCACCCGACACGCCATCCAGACGAAACACCGTATACTCTTCATTTGTCTCGGCGTCGAAAACTTTTCCGCTCATTTCTCTGCATATATAAGACAAAACGGCATAGAATCCATCTGTAAATTCGCGGCGACAAACGAGGACGTCACCTACTCTCTCGAAACCGTAGGCGAGGAGGCGCTCTTCGTCGAAAATTCGGCGTTTGAATACTTCGCTCTCGAGGCTCATTCTTTCACCTTATTACAGAGGATGCGATGGATAAAAAAAGCGATCACTCCGGTCAGGGCGCCTGCTGTCGCGCCGAACAAAGAGAGATAGACGAGGACGACCGCGAAGGAGGGAGTCATCGTGACGAGCATCGCGACGAGCACCTGTCCGACATTATGCATCACACCGCCGACCGCGCTAAGAGCGGGAAGTCCGTTTTTATTGAGTTTCAACAGCGCAAACATCACAAGGAGCGAAAGGACGCCACCGCCGAGCGAATACAAGATCATCACTGGAGCGCCCGAGAACAGACCGAGGATCACGCATTTCAAGGCGAGGATGATGCCTGCGGCGGGCAAGCCGTACCACATCAGACATAAAAGGATCGCCACGTTCCCGAGACCGAGACGGGCATACGGAAGAAGCGGCATCACGGGAGGCAGGATATTCTCGATAAAGCCGAGCAAAAGCGCGACCGCGAGGAGCGACGCGAGCCCGGTGACCTTTCGCGCCGTCATGTGATCGCCTCCACTTCCCCCTTGCCGAGGATCTTGATGACGACTCTATTCGGGAGACAAATGATGGTCTCGCCCGCCTTGGAAATTTTTCCCATTCTCTCACAAATTTTGTCGGGACAATCGGCGTCTTCGACGTGGATACTGCCCTCTTCCACGACGACGGTCAGACCGAGGAGATCGATGCGCTCTTGATGATCGAGCCGAACGGTGGCGACGAGGGTGCCGTCCACGTATATTTCCGCCGACCTGCCCTGCGTAGGCGCGAGGATCATATATAGAGCCGCGGCGAGAAGCGCAAGCACCAAGACGATCACGACGACGTCCCACACGCGGAACAAGGTGTATTCAGTCTGTCTATCCTTATTCCGTGACATACGACGCATCCTTTATCGTGACTTCGACGTTATAGGTGATGACTTTCTTTTCTTTCGTAATGAGGGCGGCGCGAACGTTCGACTTCGCGAAAAGGTCAAGCGCTTTCTCGCTACCGAGCACCACCGCCGCGGTGGCGAACGCATCCGCCATCATGCCGTCCGTGGAGATGACCGTAGCGGAAATGACGTCCGACGTGGCGGGATAACCCGT
>JAFTBD010000096.1 GCA_017455385.1 Clostridia bacterium | reverse complement strand
TGATCGTCCCTGAAATAGTGAATTTCAAATTTCTTACCAAAACATCCGTACTTCCGACATTTGTATCCCAATAAAGTCTCACAAAACCGCTGCCCTCGTTAACCAACTCCGAGCCGTTTGCTCTGACACTGAATCGTACTGTCTCCCAGTTATCAAAATTGTATTTGAGGACTTTGTCCAATTCATGAGCGGCACGGAAATAAAAGCCTCCGCATCCTCCAAGCCAAGAAGCAACCTTAGCCCCATTGATCTTTTCTTCAAATTCGACAGAAAGAACAATCTCATCGTTGTAATTTCTGATAATATAATTGTACAATTGCAAGTCGTTATTGTTCAGATTATCCTTTTTCCAAGACAAAGTGCTTCCGCTGGTATCCGCCTCATAGGATTTATTCAATTCGGTCGATGTGGAAAACGTGAAATCTTCATCTTTATCCGCATAATATCTTGCCGTCAGAGTCATATCGCTTGAAGGGAAAACCGTTTGGTCCACGATATCAAAATCATTGTACCATTTATCAAAGGTGAACCCTTCCCTTGTAGGAACAGGAAGTTCCATCGGGTCGCCCGGTTTTCCCACGAGCGTTCTAATAGAAACCTCTCCGCCGTTAGTCGCCAACGTGACGGTGACAGACTTGGGCTCACTGTTGAAAAGATCCACCTTTCCGCAAAACGCCACCCCTAAACAGACTCCGACAATGACCACTATGATCAGTACTACAATGAAACCTTTCATTTTCTTTCCTCCTGCTTTTTCCGCAAAAATCATTCGCTTTTCCAAATAAACGACCAATCTCGCCATTTGATTATAGTACAAATCTTTACTAAATGTCAATAGTAAATTTGTTTACTTGCTATGATGGTATCAGAGGAACAACAATGGAATCGATGCCGTATATAAAAATCATTCGCGACTTACGGGAAGACTCGGACAAGACCCAAGCGGAAATCGCTGAAGTATTGGGTACGTCGCAAACGATGTACGCCCGTTATGAACGAGGCGCCAACGAACTTCCCTTGCATCATTTATTGCGTCTATGCGATTATTATAACGTGAGCGCGGATTATATTTTGGGAAGGAAATCTTCACCGAAAAGATAATTTTTTCGCTTGATAATGATATAAAAAAGGGCTTCTCGTTGGTCGAGAAGCCCCGTTTCTTTATATAGCGTTTATTTCGTTTCCGAGAGATAGGTCTTCTTCAAGAGCGCGCGGCGGATGATCTCCGTCACGGGGAGCGCGAGAGAGAAGAGAGAGAGTAGCGCGGGAAGGATCGCCTCGGAACGGATGGAGCATTTAACGTTTCCGTCGCAATATCCGCTGAGGATCTTCGCCCCTTTCATCGAGAGCGCGACGGAATTAGACACGAATAGCAGCCCCGTCAGGGCTACACCGAGCACGAGCCCTGCGAGAACGAAATATTCTTTATTCTTTATCAATGCGAGGGCGAAAGCCACGATCATCGCAAGGAGCACGAAGAAGGTCGCCACCGTGATCGAGGAAAGGGTCACGGACTCTGCCTTGGCGTAATAGTAAAAAGGCATCGCCATATCTCCGATGGATGACTCCGTGCCTTCGTAATTGCCGGATATACCCGAGACGAGACAATTGAAGCCCGTCACGGAAACCTCGGTGCCCGAATCGGTGTTGAAAACGTACGCCCAGTTCATAAAAAATAGGAGCAAGAGGACGAGCGCCATCACGAGGGAGAGGAGCGGGAACAAGCGCAATTTCCATACTTTCTCATTGTAAGTCTTCTCTCTCTCCGCTTTCTCGCGCGCCTGTTGGGCCCGCGCCATTCGAGTAGCATTTTTCATCATGTTATTTTTCTTAGCCATAATGTTCTCCTTATTCTTTCCATACGGACTCGACCGTACATTTTCCGCAAGTGCAGCCCTTTGACGCACCGCCCGTCAGGAAATATATCCCGACTTTTCTTCCTCTTCCTCGTCATTCATATTCCGTACTCCTTATTTCGTGACGTAGTATGCCAAATTCGAGTAATCCTCGATGAGGGACAGTTCGGTCGCGTGGTAGGTGTAAAAAGACACGGGCTCCACCGTCACTCCGTCGGCGGCGTAAATATGCAGCACCGTCGGTTTACGATCCTCCGGAAGGACGAGCTTGCCCGTCGTCCGGATCCACGCTTTCTCCACGGTGTCCACGCTTTGATTCTTCGGCTCGGGGATCTCCCCGTCGTAGTCCAGAATGAAGCCGATGACGGTGTCCTTGCCGCATTTACAGCCGTATCCCGCCGAGCATTTCCGCACGCAACACATATACTCGGTGCCGTCCACGTCGGTCAGGCGATAGGTGAAACTGTCGAAGGTGAGCTCCTTCCCGTCGTAGCGATGGGGATATGCATTTATATTCGTCATCACGCGGAAAAAGGTGTCTTCCGTCAGGACGTAAGCGGACGGCTCCGCGCAGGCGAAGGACGCCACGAGCAAGAAGAGGACAAGCAGGATCAAGACAGCTCTTTTCATGCCTTTTTCACCCCCTTGACCGCGCCGATGATCCAGAACGCGATGAAGACGATCGCCTCCCCCGCTACGATGGTGGGACCGACGGGGGTGCTGAGCAGGACGGACGCCAAGATGCCGATGAGCGCCGTGCTGACCGAGAGCACCGTCGAGCAGACGGTCACGGAGAGGAAGCTCTTGAATACCCGCATCGCGGAGAGCGCGGGGAAGATGACGAGCGCAGAGATCAGGAGCGAGCCGACAAGATTCATCGCCAGCACGATGACGACCGCGATGATGACCGCGATGATAAGATTGTAAATATCCGTTTTAACGCCCGTGGCTTTCGCGAAATTCTCGTCGAAGGTCACGGCGAAGATACGATTATAGAAGACGACGAAGACCGCCACCGTCACCACGGACAGGACGATGGACACCCATACTTCCGCCATGCTGAGATTCAGAATGGACGATGAGCCGAAGAGCGTCCCGCAGACGTCCGCCGACACATTGGACGACGTTGGGAATACATTCATCAACAGATAGCCGACGGCGAGAGCCGTCACCGAGATGATCGCCACCGAGGCGTCGCCTTGGAGCCGCGCTTTACTTCCCGTGCGAAGGAGCAAGACCGCACACACGATGGTGACGGGGAGGACGATGAGCATTTGATTGGTGAGACCGACGACCGCCGCCACCGACATCGCGCCGAACGCCACGTGCGAGAGACCGTCCCCGATGAAAGAGAACCTTTTCAGGACGAGGGTCACGCCGAGGAGAGAAGAGCAAAGGGCGATGAGCACGCCGACGATCAGGGCGTATTGTACGAAGGGATATTGCAGATAGATCGCGAGTTTCGAAGCGCCGAGGATCATACCGTCTCCTCCTTCGCGAGGAAGAACTCTCCGAACTCGCTCTTTTTATAGTCCTCGACCGTGCCGAAGAATATCTTCTCGCCGAGATGGAGGATGTGATCCGCGTAGCGCACCGCCGCGGCGATGTCGTGCGAGATCATGATGATGGTGACGCCCTCGTCATTCAGCTGTTTGATGAGATCGTACATCTCCATCGTCACCTTGGGATCCAGTCCCGAGACGGGCTCGTCGAGAAGAAGTATCTTCTCGGTGGCGCAGAGGGCGCGCGCAAGGAGCACGCGTTGTTGCTGTCCGCCCGACAGTTCACGATAGGAACGATCCTTGAGCTCGGTGATGCCCATCCGTGCCATATTCGCGGCGGCTCGCGCCTTGTCCGCTTTATTGTAGAAGGGGTGAAAAGCGCCGTTGGACAAGCACCCCGAGAGCACCACTTCGGTGACCGACGCGGGGAAATCCCGCTGGACGAGCGTCTGTTGCGGCAGGTAGCCGATCTCGTTTTTACGAAGAGAATCCCCGAAGGATATCTCCCCCGCGAGCGGCTTCAAGAGTCCGAGCAAGGTCTTCATCAGCGTGCTTTTCCCCGAGCCGTTCTCTCCGACGATGGCAAGGTAATCCCCCGCGTTCACTTCGAAGGAGAGATGGGACAGGATGGCGCCGTTCTCATAACCGAGCGATAGATCTTTTATCGTGAGTTGTGGCATTTTGTCTCCTTTTTATTCCAAGGCTTTCCGCAGGACTTCGAGATTCTCCTCCATCACGGCGAGATAGGTCCTGCCCTCTTTATATTCTTTTGCATTCGCGGACTGCAAGGAGTCCAGCACGAGGATCTCCTGATCTTTGCGATTCGTACCGTCTTTAATGGCGCGCGCGTCGTTTCCGTTCGAACTCTCGAGGATGAGGAGCACGCGGATATCCCTGTCGTTCGCGATGTCGATGAGGTTCTTCCTCGTCTCGGGCGTGACCTCACTGTCGGCGGCGCAGCCCAAGAAAGCGGCGGCATAGCCGATCTCATAATCTTCCGCGAGATAACGGAACGGGAAGCGATCCGCAACGAGGATAAAATCGCGCGCGGAGGCGGAGCGCATCGCAAGGTAGCGTCCGTCGAGCGCCTGCAAAGACGCGATGTAAGCCGTGGCGTTCGCGTCGTACGTATCTTTATGATCGGGATCGACTTCGGCGAGAGTATCGGCGATCTTCCGCACGAAGAGCTCCGCATTGCGAAGAGACAGCCAAACGTGCTCGTCGTATTCGGGCTCGCCCTCCTCTTCTTCCTCCTCTTCCTCTTCTACCTGCATTCCGTCCACGATCTCCTCTTCCTTGGCGGCGTCGCCGAGGATATCGAGCAGACAGAGCGACTTGAAAGAGTCGTTACGAACGTCCTTGAGCACACCCGGCACCCACCTCTCATCCGATTCGCCGCCGACATAAATGAAGACGTCGGACTCCAAGATGCGCACCTTGTCTTCCGTGGTCATATTGTAGCTGTGCAGGTCAATGTTGCTGTCGAGGAGCATCGTGACGTTCACGTCATTCGCCCGTTCGCCGAGGACGTTCATCACCCAGTCGTACTCCGAGAATACCGTGACGACCACGCTGAGCTTGCCGTCGTCCGAAGCGTCGCATCCCGCGAAGGCGCAGACAGGCGCCGCGAGCATAGCGATGATAACCAATAAAACAATGAATTTTTTCACAGAATCAAACCTCCTTAAATAATTTCGAGCGTACCCGCTCAACGAAAAATGCGATGACTTCCGAGGAGGTTCAATCGGACAACTTCACTTTCAAAGAAACGAGGGAAACGCCGCTCGGAGCGTCCTGCTCCGTGGCGTCTTCTCGCCGAGCGTCGTATCTAAAAGATACGAAGAGGAGCGCGGGGAGCACCGCCGCAACGAACAAGTGGGACAAGACCGTGATCACTTTACAGATCGGACAGCCTTCCTCGTGGCATTCGTGCGTGCTCTCCAGCGCGGCATAAGAAAATGAAACGAGCAGGCAGAGGATGAGAAGCAGAACAGTCACATGAAGAAGGCGTTTCATTTTGAGGCACCTCCCCGACAGGTCTTGCACACGCCGTACAGCATACACTCCGACTTATTGAGGGAGAAACCGTCCTCCGCGGCGAGCGCGCGTTCCAAATGGGCGGCGACCTCGGATGAGACGTGCTCCGTCTTGCCGCAACGCACGCAGGAAATATGTATCTTGCCCGCGCAGGTGTGACTGCCCGCATAGCGGTAGCCGAAAGCCCTATCCCCCGCGAGAGGCACACGGATCACCTTCCCCTCCTGCTCGAGGGCGGCGAGATTCCGATAAACGGCGCTCTTGCTGACGGTCATGGAAAGAGCGGCGGCGATCTCCTGCGCCGTGACGCATTCGTCCCGTCTGCTCTCCAAATAATCCGAAATGAGCTTTCTCTGCTCGGTGATATACTTCAGCATACTTCCTCTGAATTTGCGACTCATTCGCAAATCAAGGTCAGTATATCACGCGAGCGGGCGGGCGTCAAGCGGATAATGAATAAAAAAAGGCGAAACGCTATCACGCGGATCGCCGTTTTCTTGCAATGATACTTCCCTGCCTCTATTCTATCCTGCCGCCTTTGATGAATTCATTGAGGAGAGAGGTGGAGGGAATGATCATATCGGGGATGTCCGACACCTCTTTCAGCACTTCGCGGATATTGTCCGTCCATTTGTTCGGATGGGCGTCGAGAGAGGTGCCGAGGCAACGCTTATAAACGAGGAGCTCATAGTCGTAAACGCTGTCCACGGTGTGGCTCGCCTTATGCACGTAAGGATAGATATAGGTGCGCTCCGCCTTCAACACTTCTTCCCACTGGACGAGAGTGTCCTCCAAGGAATAGCCGCGGGAATAATAATCGCGCAGGAGACGGCGCAGGAGCCTGAGCTCGACGGGGGCGATATGCCTGCCGCTCGGGAGCAGGAATTCTCTGCGCGGCGAGATATAGACGCCGCAGACGGAAGAATCGTCGATGCTGTATTTCCCGAGAAGGACGGGATTGAGGGCGTGGATACCTTCCACGATGGTGATATCCTGCTCTTCCGCCGTGAATTCACGCGTCTCGCCGCTCCGCGTACCGGTGACGAAATCATAGGCGGGAATGACCACCTTGCGCCCTTCGAGGATGCTCTCGAGGGTATAGACGAGGAGCTTCACGTCCATCGCGGCGAGGGAGTCGAAGTCCAGAAGACCGGACGGAAGACGCGAGAGTTTATCTCTGTCGATGAAAAAGTCGTCGGTGGAGACACGATGCACCTTCACGCCCTTGAATTCCAGTCTGTCCGCAAGCAGGTTCGCAAAGGTGGTCTTGCCGCTGGCGGAGGGACCCGCGACCATGATCATACGCACGGATCGCTCCGCGTAGATCTTATCCGCCGTCCTGATGACCTGCGAGTCGAAATTATACTCACTGTTATAAATGAGCGAAGACAAGTGATGTGCCGCTAATTGTTCCATTTGTTGCCAATTGATCATACTATTTCACCTCGAAGGGTATTATATCACCTTTTCGCCGCGAAAAGCAAGACTCAACGTTTTCATTCTATGCGGCGGAGGCTCGGAGAATGCGAAACGCGCCCGAAGCGGAAAAGGATTGACACCGAGCGAGGGGCGGCTCTATAATGCAGACATAGAAAAAAGGAGCCTGATACTATGGATAGACCCATTGAAGATATACTCACCCACGTCGATCACACAGCCCTGTCGCGGGGCGCCACCGCGGAAGATATCATCCGCCTCTGCGCGGAAGCGAATGAGGTGCATGCCGCGAGCGTTTGCGTGCCTCCCTGCTATGTCGCTTTGGCAAAAAAATACGTCAGTGACTGCGTAAAAGTATGCACCGTCATCGGTTTCCCGAATGGCTACAACACCACGGCGGTGAAGGTATTCGAGACGGAAGACGCCATTCGCAACGGCGCGGACGAGATCGATATGGTCATCAATAATAATCTGCTGAAAGACGGCAACACCGCGGGTATCCTCGCGGAGATACGCGCCGTGAAAAAGGCTTGCGGCGACAAAGTGCTGAAAGTCATCGTGGAGACCTGCCTCCTCACCGAAGATGAGAAGATCGCGATGTGCCGCATCGTCACTGAGGCGGGCGCGGACTACATCAAGACCAGCACGGGATTCGAGAAAGCAGGCGCCACCATCGAGGACGTACGGCTCATGCGGGCAAACGTCGGCGCAAACGTCAAGGTGAAAGCCGCGGGCGGCATACGCTCGTTGGAGAGCGCGGCGGCATTCCTCGACGCCGGCGCGGACAGGATCGGCGCGAGCGCGGTCATCAAGGAGTATTTGAAGAAATGAAACTCGTCGTGCAAAGAGTGAGCGGCGCCACGCTTTCGGTGGACGGCAAACTGATATCCGAAATAGGCAAAGGGCTGGCGGTATACGTCGGCATCGCGGCGGGCGACACCGAGAAACAGGCGGACTATTACGCCGAAAAGCTCGTAAAACTCCGTATTTTCGAGGACGAAAACGGCAAGATGAATCTATCCGTCACCGACATCGGCGGCGAGATCCTCTCCATCTCCCAGTTCACCCTCCTCGCGGACGTCTCCCACGGCAACCGCCCCGGCTTCTCGGGCGCCGAAAGACCCGAGCGCGCGAATGAGCTCTATGAATACTTCTCCGCGAAGGTGGCGTCTCTGGGCGTCCCTGTGAAAAAAGGTGTCTTCGGTGCAGATATGAAAATCATGCAATATAACGACGGACCTGTAACGATCATATACGACAGTCTATAAGGGCATATCTGCTTCGTTTACTGTCTGCG
>JAFTBD010000095.1 GCA_017455385.1 Clostridia bacterium | reverse complement strand
TGAAATACATCAGCACAAGAAATTCCGCTCGCGCCGTCACAGGCAGCGAAGCTATTTTGACGGGTATCAGTCCGGACGGAGGTCTTTACGTTCCGGAGTCTTTCCCGCAGGTCTCGGCGGAGGACGTCGGGAAATTGGTCGAGATGTCCTATGCCGAACGTTCGGCATATATCATGGGGCTTTATCTCGATGAATTCTCGCACGAGGAGCTCCTTGAGATCGCGGAGAAGGCGTATGCCCGTTTCGACGACGAAGACGCCTGCCCCTTGACCAAGATCGAGGACGGGCTGTTCTTTTTGGAACTCTGGCACGGTCCCACCTTTGCTTTCAAGGATATGGCGCTCACGGTATTGCCGCAGATCATTTCTCACGCGAGGGAAAAGAAGGGCGAAGCCCTTACGACCCTCATACTGGTGGCGACCAGCGGTGACACGGGCAAGGCGGCGCTTGAAGGATTCAAGGACGTTAAGGGCACCGAGATCATGGCGTTTTATCCCGACGAAGGCGTTTCCGATATGCAGAAATTGCAGATGGTGACGACAGGCGGGGAGAATACTTACGTTGCGGGCATCCGCGGGAATTTCGACGACGCGCAAACGGCGGTGAAGAGAATCTTTACCGATCCCGACGTTGCGGCGGCTCTCCGCGAGAAAGGCTATGTGATGAGCTCCGCGAATTCCATCAACTGGGGCAGGCTCCTGCCGCAGATCGCCTATTATTTCTCCGCGTATGCCGACCTCCTCGGCAGCGGCGAGATCGAGAAAGGCGACAAGGTGAATTTCTGCGTCCCGACGGGAAATTTCGGCAATATCCTCGCGGGGTATTATGCCTATCGCATGGGGCTTCCCATAGGGAAACTCGTCTGCGCTTCCAATATCAATAACGTTTTGACGGACTTCTTCACGACGGGCAAATACGACCTGTCGCGCGTCTTCCACAAGACGATCTCTCCCTCGATGGATATCCTGATCTCCTCCAATCTCGAGCGTTTGATCTTCGAGATCACGGGGAGAGACTCGGATAAAGTCAATGCGCTCATGACGAGCCTCAAAGAGGATGGCGAGTACGTCATCGATCTCGGCGTCTTGCGCAGAGAATTCTCCGTCTTCGATGCGGGGTATGCGGACGAAGAGGAGACGATGGAGACCATCTATAATACCTTTGACGAATACGGTTATCTTATTGATCCGCATACTTCGGTCGCCGTCAGCGTGTACAACAATTATTACGCCACGACGGAGGACGAGACCCCCTGCGTGGTGCTCAGTACGGCGAGTCCGTATAAGTTCGCCGCCGACGTGTACGAAGCGGTGGGTGAGACCCGCGTAGACGATCCCTTCAAGGCGATCAAGAAGCTGCATTTCCTGACGGGGATGGAGGTGCCGGAGGGCATCGAACGCCTCGAGACGGCGGAAGTGCGTTTTACCGACGTATTGGATCGGGACAAAATAAAAGAAAAAGTGCTTGAAAAGGTGACGAAATGAGGATCTACAGTGGCATACAGCCGACAGGTTGCATCACCATCGGCAATTATATCGGTGCGGTGAAAAATTGGCTCGAGCTCCAGAAGGAGAACGACTGCCTCTTCGCCGTGGCGAATCAACACGCGATGACCGTCAAACAGGTGCCGCAGGAGCTTCGCGAGAGGACGCTCAGTTTCTTCGCGCAGTTTTTGGCGTGCGGACTGGACCCCGAGAAGAGCATCCTGTACGTGCAGTCCAACGTGCCCGAGCATAGCGAACTCGCTTGGATACTCTCTTGCGTGACCTATATCGGCGAGCTGGAGCGCATGACGCAGTTCAAGGATAAATCCCGCAAGAACGAGGATAATATCAATGCGGGGCTTCTGACCTATCCCGTCCTGATGGCGGCGGACATCCTCCTTTTCCGTTCCGACGTCGTGCCGGTCGGCAAGGATCAGAAACAGCACTTGGAGCTCGCGCGTGACATCGCGATCCGTTTCAATAATCGTTTCGGGGAGACCTTCGTCGTGCCCGAGCCGTATATCCCCAAACAAGGGGCGAAGATCACCAGCTTGCAGAACCCGACGGAGAAGATGAGCAAGTCGGATCCCGACGCCAATGCGACGGTGTCCATCATCGATCCGCCCGACGCCATCATGCGCAAGTTCAAGCGCGCCGTGACGGACAGCGACAATCGCATCGTTTTCTCGGAGGAGAAGCCCGGCATCTCCAACCTGCTCACCATCTATTCCGCATTCAGCGGCGTGAGTATCGAGGAGGCGGAGGCTCGCTTCGAGGGGAAAGGCTACGGAGACTTCAAGCTCGCGGTGGGCGAAGCGGTCGTGGATGCCCTCGCGCCCATTCAGAAGAAGTATCACGATTACCTCGCGGACAAGGCAGAGCTCGAGCGCATTATGAAAGAAGGCGCGGAGAAAGCGCACCGCATCGCGGCTCGTACGATGCAGAAAGTGAAAAGAAAGATAGGATTCGTGCAAGACTGATGTTTGGATACGTTCTGCCCGACAAGCCGAATCTTTATATGAAAGATTACGTCCTCTTCCGTGCGTATTACTGCGGGCTTTGCCACGCCACCAAGGGAGAGTGCGGACAGAAAGCGCGCTTCGGCGTGAATTATGACACCACCTTTATCAGCTTGTTTTTCCACGGACTTCTCGGCGAGAAGGTCGAGGTGGTGGAGAAACGTTGCATCCTGAACCCGAAGAAGCGTCCCGTCATCGCGGCGACGCCCTTGATGAAGAAGATATGCAGGCTGAATCTCGTCCTCATCGGGATGAAACTCGAGGATGACAGAGAGGACGGTGAGACCCATCCTCTCCGCCGTATGGCATTCGGCAGGCAGGTGAAGAGAGCCCGCAAGCAGGAGCCCGACTTCGCCGCGATCGCGGACGAATGCAGGACGAAACAGCGGGAAGAAGAGAAGAGCGGTGTGTCCTTGGACGCCGCGGCGGAGCCTTTCGCCGATATGATGCGGAAGGTATTCGGGGAGCTCGCGGGGGAGAAAGGATCCTCGGAAGTGGAGCGCATCGGCTACCTCCTCGGGAAATACGTCTATTTTATGGATGCGCTCGACGACTATGACTTAGACGCCCGCGAAGGGAAGTTCAACGCCTTCCGTCGCACTTTCGGCTCGGAGACCTACGAAGAGCTCATTGCGGCGCACGGCGAGGACATCCGATTCATCGCGGAAGAAATATTCCACGGCATCGAAGAAGCCTATCGCTCGGTGGTGCTCGCGGACAATGAAGGCGTCGTCACGAACGTCCTGTGGTACGGACTCAGGTGGCGACTCGCTACCGTATTGAAAAAGGAGAAAGGAAAATGTTCAAAGATCCGTTTGTAGTCCTCGGACTGGACGATACCGCCACGCAGGCAGACGTGCAGGCGGCGTACGAGAAACTGCGTGACGAATACCGCAACGAGATCCACCTCGAAGGTGACGGCGGCAAGCACGCGGCGAAGAAGCTCTCCGAATTGGAAGAAGCCTATCACGAAGCGATGGATAAACTGTCCAAAGGTGCTGAGATCAAGGGCGTCTACGATCACGTGGCGGCTCTTCTCAAGAGCAGGAAGTACGACGAGGCGCAGTCCGCTCTCGACAAGATCTCGGAAAGAGGCGCGGAGTGGCATTATTATCAGTCCGCCGTTTACCACGGGAAAGGCTGGTACTACGAGGCGAAAGCGCAGCTCGATATGGCGATCGGCATGGATCCCGAAAACCAAAAGTATAAAGACACGTTGGAGCGCATGAAGGCTCATTCCGCCGATCCGATGGGGAATGGAGCCGGACAGCAACAGAGCGGCGCCCCGCGCGGCGGCTACGACACTTATGAGAATATGGATCGTCGTCGCGGTGCCTCGGCGGGCGACTGCTGTGCGTCCCTCATCTGCGCGGACTGTTGCTGCGAGTGTATGGGCGGAGACCTCATTCGCTGTTGCTAAATGAAACGTATCACGTCTAAAGAAATAGCACTATCGGGTATTTCCGCGGCTTTCGCGGTGATCGCGGTAGTGCTTTCTTATTACGTATCGGTATTGACCCTCGTTTTCTACGCGCTGGCGTCCGTCGCGCTCCTGCTCCCCATTCTCGGAGAGAGCGGCAGGGGAGCGATCCTCGCCTATGCGGCGTCCACAGGTCTCGGCTTCCTTTTCGTCGGATATATCGCCGTGATGCCCTACGTCATTATGTTCGGTCCCTACACCATACTTTTCTATTATCTTCGGAAATATCTGAAGAAAGAGCTCTTTTGTCTCTCGATAAAAGTCGTCTTTGCGAACCTGTCCTTCTTGGCGACGTTCTACGCTGTCGGGCTCACCCTCGCGGACTTTCCCATTCTGGATAGGTTCCCCGTGTGGGGCAGATACGTCGCCATTTACGTCGTGCTGACCGTGGCGTTCATCGTCTTCGACCTCGCTTTCGGTCGCCTCTATGACTTATTGTCCTATCGCTTCGGCGGCAAACTCCGTGCCTAATTCACTCCGGAACACCCGCAACCGTTATTCGTCGTCCCTAACGTGCCGTAATTCCCCGACACGAGGAAGGCGAGCGCCAGCACGATGAGCGTCAGATTCTCCGTCGTCAGGCTCCCGTCGCCCCCAAACGTATAGATCAATAATAATAGGAGCATCAGCAGCATTCCGCCGTTTTGCATTTTATTTACCCCCTTTTCGATATAGGATCGCCTTTTTCGACGGTCTTCTCCTTTGACATTGATGGTATATGCCGCCTACTATTAGAGTGTGAATGCGCCTATCCGCCTGTCGCCGCATGATGAGAGCGTCATCAAGTATTATTTGCCGAAGAACGACGTCCTCGCCGATCTCGCGGACTTCTTCTCCGTTTTCTCGGACGCCACTCGCGTCAAGATATTGTCCTCTCTCCTCATCACAGAGATGTGCGTCAGCGACCTCTCCCTGATGCTCGGACAGCCGCAGAGCACCGTCTCCCATCAGCTCGCCTTTCTTCGCTCCCTCCGAATGGTCAAGACGCGCCGGGAAGGGAAGATCATCTATTATTCCGTCGCGAGCAAGTACGTCGTGAAAATGCTCGACCTCGGAACGAAGTTCCTCGGATACTGAGAGCCTTGCTCTAATTCGGAATGGAAGCGCTACGCTTGAATGCGGAATTCGGAATAAAGGTGGCGCTGACGCGAGAGTGGAAAGTGGAGAGTGGAGAGTGGAGTTAAGGTGGCGCGCGAGGCGCGATCCTAATAATTCTCCAAAGAACAACTTAAAACAGCGAGCGGAGATGGGGTGGGAGCACGTTGCGCTTGCGAACTTGTGAGCAAGCGTTTAGGCGGAGCACCCTATGAACGCTCGTTAAAATCGCGAACGAGACATATGTCTCGGAGCGGCAAGGCAGTATGCCGATATGTCGCAATAGAGACAGCGACAACTGTCTCGGCGACCAAAGGCGTACAATGGCGCGCAGGGAATGCGGAATAATGGATACGCTGACGCTTTATTTAATTAGGAATGCGGAATTCCGTATTCCGAATTAAAGGGGAGAATATATTTCTCCTCTTTTGTTTTCTCCGCGTTTGTAGTATAATATCGGTATGAACGACGTGATACGGCTGAAACTCAAGGAACTACCGACGGATAGCGGCGTGTACCAGATGAAGGACGCGGCGGGGACTATCATATACGTCGGCAAGGCGAAGAACCTTAAAAATCGCGTTCGTTCGTATTTCAATTCGTCGCCCAAGGCGGACAAGGTGCTGATTATGGTCTCCAAAGTCGTGGACTTCGACTACATCATCACCCGCACAGAGGAAGAGGCGCTCGTCCTTGAGAACAATCTCATCAAACTGCATAAACCTTTCTATAATATCCTCTTGAAGGACGACAAACTCTATCCCTTCTTGCGGATAGATACTACCAAGGCGTTCCCGAAGGTGGAGATCATTCGCCGCCTCAAGAGCGACCGCGCGCGGTATTTCGGTCCCTATATGGTGGGGATATCCGCCGCGGAGATGCTGAAGCTCATCCATTCCGCTTTCCCGATCCGCGAATGTTCGCTGAATATGGATAAGATCCCGAAGAATCATCGCCCCTGCCTCAATGCGCATATCGGGCGGTGTATCGCCCCCTGT
>JAFTBD010000094.1 GCA_017455385.1 Clostridia bacterium | reverse complement strand
GTGTATTACACCGTTCGTCGTCAGACCACAGCGGAATTATCCATCAAACACAGTAAATTCATAGCTTTTTGCGCGTCCGTCTCCGATCCCGATGAGGCGGACGCCTTTGTGAGAAGCATCAAGAAGGAATACGCCGACGCCACCCACGCGCCCTATGCCTATCTCCTCGGAGAACGCGGTGATAAATCCCGCGCCAGCGACGACGGTGAGCCTTCGGGCACCTCAGGCGCACCCATCTTTGACGCCATCAAAGGGGAAGGTCTCACCGACACCGTCGTGGTGGTCGTTCGCTATTTCGGAGGCATCAAACTCGGGACGGGCGGACTTACGCGCGCCTACGGAGACAGCGCTCTTGCCGCGCTTCGCGCCGCGGAGCGTGAGGCTTATGAGAAATGCACGGTCTTTACCGTTACGTGCGACTATGCTGCCGCGGCGCCGATACAAAATAAAGCATACGGTCTGGGCGGTTTATCGCTCGACACCGCGTACGTGAACGGTGTCACATTGACCGTCGGCATTCCCGTCGGTAGGGAAGATGCCTTCATTTCCGCAGTAGCGGACGTGACGTCCGGCAAGGCGGTCGCTGTCAAGACGGATGAAAGGTATTGTCGAATGGATAGGAGGTAACGAAATGCTAAGCGACTTTTTGCTTGGGAATTATACCGATTCGGAGAAACGGACGGGCGTCACCGTCATCTTAGCGCCGCAGGGTGCCACGGGCGGCGTCAGCGTTCGCGGGGGTGCGCCTGCGAGTCACGAGACAGAGCTTTTTCGTGCGGAGAATACCGTGGAGCAGGTCAATGCCGTCGTTCTCTCGGGTGGTAGCGCCTTTGGGTTGGAATCCACCGCAGGCGTGATGAAATATCTCAGCGAAAAGGGTTTCGGTTATAATGCGGGTGCCTATAACGTTCCTATCTGCGCGGGCGCCGCGATCTATGACCTTGAATGCGGCGACTTCGCTTTTCCTACGAAAGAAAATGGCTATGCGGCGTGTCTTGCGGCAAAGCCCATCCGCGATATTTGCGGTAGGATCGGCGGAGGAACGGGCGCAACGGTGTGTAAACTCGGCGGAATGTTCACGGCACAGCCCTCGGGTATGGCTGTCGTCACGGCGAAAGAGGGTGACCTCGAAATGGCTGTCGTTGTCGTCGTGAATGCCATCGGCGACATATATGATCCAGCCACAGGAGTAGTCTTGAAATCGTCCGGGGTTATCACGGGGAAAAGAGGCTCGTCAAATACTACCATCGCTTGTATCATCACCAATGCCCGCCTCTCGAAGGCGCAGGCGAATAAGCTCGCGGACGTCACGCAAGACGCTTATGCGAAATGTATCCGTCCCGTCCACACCGTTTATGACGGTGACACCGTTTTCACTCTCGCATCGGGCAAGGTGAATGCAGACCTTATGACCCTCCAATTGTTGGCGGATCGCCTCTGCTGCGAAGCCATTCTTCGCGCAACGAATAGTGTGGAATGATAAAACTCGTATTATCCGAAACGGCATCTCGCGTCGATCGTGAGACGATAGAAAAGGGGACTACATCCGCCGAGCTCATGCGCCGCGTGGCGGAGGGCGTTCTTGAGAATGCTCCGCTCAAAGAGGGCAAGACTCTCATTGTCGCAGGTAAAGGCGGTAACGGTGGGGACGGCTATGCGCTGTATCTACTGATGAAAGAACGCGGGATGGACGTCACGATCGTGGACTTCGGCGACACCAAGCGCGAAGGGAGCCTCGTATATCGTTCGGCGTGCGCGGACGAGATCGTGCCTTTTTCCAAGGAGCTTGACTTCTCCCCATACGCCAATATCATCGACTGCATTTTCGGCATCGGACTGACGCGTGCGGTCTCGGACGATTACCTCGATTGTATACGTAAGATCAATGCCGCCCCGGCTTTCGTCGTCAGCGTGGATATCCCCTCCGGGATCGCCTCGGACAGCGGACGCTCGCTCGGCGCCGCCGTCGAAGCGGACGTCACCATCTCTGTGCAGAATATGAAAGTCGGTCATTTCCTCGCGGACGGACTGGACTGCTCGGGAGACGTCGGTAGCCTCGACATCGGACTGGATGCTGAGCCCTATGACGTTTTGATGGTAGAAGAGGAGGACGTTCGTCCTTTGTTCCCACCCCTCAAGCGCAACGTGCATAAAGGGGATATGGGTCCTCTCTCCATCCTCGCAGGGTGTGAGAGTTACTCGGGCGCTTCCGTCATCGCGGAGCTCGGCGCCTCGGCGTTCGCACTCGGCGACGGTCTCGTGAAGCTCTGCGTCCCCGATTGTATCCTCTATCCCGTGATGTCCAAGATAACGGAATGTACTCTCCTCTCCATGCCGTCGAATAACGGCGGTCTCGCTTTTTGCGAGGAATATCTCGAGAAAGCCATCCGCGGTGCGAATGCCGTCCTCTACGGAAACGGCGTCGACGTGACGGAAGACACCGCGAGGATATTATCCTACCTCATCGAAAAGGTCGAAGTCCCCCTCGTTCTCGATGCAGACGCCTTGAACGCGCTGTCTTATTCGCCCGATCTTCTTCTTAGGCGCACCGCGCCCACCGTTCTGACGCCTCACCCCAAGGAGTTCTCCCGTTTGATGAATATCCCCGTAGACGAGATCCTCTCCGACCCCGTCTCTTACGCCAAAGAGTTCGCGGCGCGCTACGGTGTCGTTCTGCTTTTGAAAGGCGCGTCTACCATCATCACGAACGGCAAGGAGACTTACCTCTCGACGACGGGCTGTTCCGGTATGGCGAAAGGGGGAAGCGGGGACCTTCTCGCAGGCGCCGTCGCCGCCCTCATCGCAGGTGGTCGAGATCCTCTCGTCGCGACGTATGGCGCCGCCTATATCGTCGGGCTTGCCGGAGAAGGCGCATCGCTCGAAAAAGGGGATTATTCCATGCTACCGACCGACACTGCCGCCAAGATCGCCGCGGTCGTGCGTTCTCTTTCCTCCCCAAAATAAAAAGGAAGGGATCTTCCGCTTTTACTCGAAAAATCCCAGGCTGATCATCAGCGCGTCGTTCACTTTGTGCATCAGGTCGTTCGGCAATTCGCCGATCCTTTCGCGCAGTCTTCGTTTGTCTATCGTCCGTATCTGTTCGAGGAGCACGACGGAGTCTTTCGGCAGTCCGTAATCTCCCGCGGAGAGCGCGATGTGCGTCGGCAGTTTCGCCTTGCCCATTTGGCTGGTCACCGCGGCAGCTATTACGGTGGGGCTGTATTTATTACCCACGTCGTTTTGCACCACGAGAACGGGACGAACGCCGCCTTGTTCGCTCCCGACGACGGGGCTGAGATCGGCGTAATACAGTTCTCCTCTTTTTATCATATAGCATCACCTCGGCTGTGTATTTGCCCCTTGACGCCCGATACATTGTATGTAGCGGATAGGGCGGAATGATATCTCTATCTTTTCCTTTTCGCAAAAAGTTTATACTTGCAAGGGGCGACATAATATGCTAAAATAATAAAAAATAGGTAAGGGGTATATTATGGCTGTATCGATCAAAGATCTTTTGAAGCTTGCCGTTTCCCAGAAGGCGTCCGACTTGCACATCACGGTGAAGTCCGCGCCCGTTCTTCGTGTGTCCGGTCTCTTTAAGTATATTAAGGTCCCGCCGCTCACGCCTGCCGACACCGAGCAGATGTGTCGTGAGATACTCGACGAGAACAATATGGCGAAGCTCCAGAAGAATGGTGAAGTGGACGTCGCGGTCGCCCTCGGCGAGAATCGTTTCCGTGTGAATGCTTTCCGTCAGAAAGGCTGCTATGCGATCGCCATTCGTACCATTAATAGCGTCATCCCTTCCTTCAATGCGCTCGGTCTCCCGACCTTGATGCTTGATTTGTGCAATAAGAGCAGGGGCATCATCCTCGTCACAGGTCCGACGGGTAGCGGTAAGTCCACGACCCTCGCCGCGATGATCGACTACATCAATCATAACCGCAATGCGCATATCATCACCCTCGAAGATCCTATCGAGTATTACCACGAGCACGCGAAAAGCCTCGTGAATCAGCGTGAGATCGGCAACGATACCCGCACCTTCGCCGCCGCACTCCGCGCTTCCTTGCGTCAGGACCCCGACGTCATCCAAGTGGGCGAGATGCGTGACCTTGAGACCATCTCCACTGCCATCACCGCCGCAGAAACGGGTCACTTGGTCATGAGTACATTGCATACCATCGGCGCGGCGAATACCGTTGACCGTATGGTGGACGTCTTCCCGTCTTATCAACAGCAGCAGGTACGTCTCCAGCTCTCTATGGTGCTGCAGGCGGTCATATCTCAGCAGCTCATCCCCAAAGCGGACGGAACGGGCAGGGTGGCGGCTCTCGAGATCATGCTGAATCATCCCGCGATCAATGCCTTGATCCGTGACGGTAAGACGCACCAGATCGCGAATACCATTATGACCAACCGCAATTCCGGTATGAGGCTGATGGACGACTCCATCGCGGCATTCCTCAGGCAGGGCATCATCACGAAGGAAAACGCACTTCTTTACTGCGTCGATCCCGACTATATGCTCCAACAGACCAAGAACGGCTGACGCATAAGAAATCACGAATATTTTCCTGAATATTGCTTGACAAATATTTTATATTACTATAATATAATGCTTGTCATTTGCGATCATGGCGGAACAGGCAGACGCG
>JAFTBD010000017.1 GCA_017455385.1 Clostridia bacterium | reverse complement strand
TATCGCCCCCTGTAGCGGCAAGGTGACGCGGGAAGAATACCATCGCGTCTTGCAAGACGTCATCTCCTTCCTCGGCGGCAACGATAAGACCATTCGGGAGAATCTCGAGCGGAAAATGCAGGAAGCCTCGGACGCCATGCAATACGAGCAGGCGCTCTATTACCGCGACGCGCTCGCTTCGTTGGAAAAGATGATCCGCCGTCAGATCGCCGCAGTACCGCGCGACTTCAATCTCGACGTATTCGGCGTGGCATCGGGCGGCGACGGTATGGCGGTCGCCACCGTCATCGTTCGCGGCGGCAAGATGGTCGGCGGGGAGAAATTCGCCATTCGAGACGGCAGCATCGACCTCGCGGGCACGTTATCCAGTTTCATCAATCGCTATTACGACGAAGGCGTCGTCGCGGAGGAAGTGGTCTCGGCGATCGAGCTCCCCGACGAAGCGGCTCTCTCCGATCTCCTCTCCGAGAGGAAAGGGGAGCGCGTCCTCGTCAGTACGCCGCGGGCGGGCGTCAGGAAACAACTCGCGGATATTGCGGTCAATAACGCGATGGAGTATCTGTCCAGATCCACCGCCGCGCTGTCCCGAAAAGATAAAATGACGACGGGCGCCGCCAAGCAACTCGCGGGTATATTGTCCCTTGATAGCACCTTGGATCGCATCGAATGCTATGACATCAGCCACATCAGCGGCACGGATAAAGTCGCCTCGATGGTGGTCTTCACGGGCGGGGAGAAAGACGCCAAAATGTATCGCACTTTCCGCATCAAAACGGTGGAAGGGAATAACGACTTCGCATGTATGAAAGAAACGCTGTCTCGCCGTTTCGCTCGGCTGAAGGAAGGAGGCGACGCATCCTTTTCGCGGCGCCCCGACCTTCTCGTCATCGATGGCGGCATCGGTCAGGTGCATTACGCGATGGAAGCCATGCGCGAGGCGGGCGAGGATATCCCGATGATCGGTCTCGCCGAGCGGGAGGAGATCATCGTGCTCCCGTCGGGCGAGGAGATCGTCCTGTCGAAGTCCAGTTTCGCCCTGCGGCTCCTCATCCGCATACGTGACGAAGCCCACCGTTTCGCCATCACGTTCCATCGTAAACTCCGCGGCAAACGCAGTTTGAAGAGCATTCTCACCGATATCGAGGGGATGGGGGAGACGCGTATTCGCGCCCTGCATAAGGCTTTCGGTTCGTTGGAAGCCCTGCGTGACGCCGACGTGGACGCCATCGCCGCCGTCAAAGGGATGACCCGCCCCGTCGCCGAGCGCGTCGTCGCCTTCTTCCGCGAAAGAAAAGAAGACTGACTATCTTTCTGAAAAAATCTTCCCGTGTCCTTTTTTTCGTCTTGATATCTTTTCCTTTATAAGTTATAATATTATACACGATACTTTATAAAGATGCAGGTTGTTTATGAAATACAAATTGATCGCTAGCGACTTTGATAACACTTTATACGACGAAATAGCCCTCAGTCCGCGTGCCCTCAAGGCGATCGCGGCATATCGCGCCGCAGGCGGTAAGTTCTGCATTGCGACGGGACGCATTTTCCCCGCCATTCGTCCTTATATCTCACAGCTCGGCGCGGATGACGAGGTCATCGCTTGTCAGGGCAGCGCCGTTTATCACGCAGGCACGGGGGAGGTCATCGACAGATTCGCTCTCGATCACGACACCGCCGTCAAGGCGGCGTCCTATTTCGAGGCGAAAGGCGACGTGTGTCACGCCTATGACGACGCCCATTTTCATGTGGCGAGGGAGAATCCTCTCTCCAAGATGTATGGAGAATACTGCGGGCTCAGTCCCGCCGTCGAGGGGAAGCTCATCTCGGATTATATCCGCGAGATGCCCTTCGTGAATAAAGTCATCGGCATCGTCAGCGAGGACACCATCGACGACAAGGTCTTGGAGCTCCGCTCCCTCATCGGGGACAGGGCTGAGGTCACGAAGAGCGCGCCGATGTTCCTCGAGGTGACGTCGCTCCGCGCGGGGAAAGGGAATGCGCTCGTCAGTTTGGCACGGCACCTATCCATCCCCATCTCCGAGACGGTCGCGGTGGGTGATAACCTGAATGATCTCTCGATGGTGGAGATGGCAGGGCTCGGCTGTGCGGTCGAGAACGCCATCCCGTATCTCAAAGAGAGAGCGGGGCTCGTGCTCCCGTCCGTATTCGACGACGGCGTGGCGACGCTCATCGAGCGCATCCTCGCAGACGAGATAAAGTGAGGCGAATATGTTAGGTAGATTCAATAAAGGAAAGGAAGAAAAAGCCAGCAAAGAGGTCTCCGCGGAGACTTTCGCTTCGGCACTGGGGCTTCGGGCGCTTTATATGCCCGAGGGAGCGTCCATCCTCTTCACGACGCCCGCCGTGTGTCGCCCGGGACTATTCCTCGCGGGACACGAGAAGTTTTTCGCCGCCAGCCGCGTCATCGTATTCGGCAGCGCGGAGATGAGCTTTCTAATGAGCCTCGACGCAGACGTGCTCGCAGAGAGAATGGATAAGCTTTTCGGCAGGAAGATCCCCTGTGCGGTCATTGCCCGTGGCATCGATTGCCCGGACGTGATGCTCTCCGCGGCGCAAAAGTACGGCATCCCTCTCTTCACCTCGGAAGATATCACGGGGCATATCGGCGCGAAGATCAGCGAATACATCGAGGACGTTCTCGCGGAGGAGATCACGCTGCACGCCGTTCTCGTGGACGTCGCGGGCATGGGCGTGCTTCTCACGGGTGCGAGCGGCATCGGCAAGAGCGAGGTCGCCTTGGAGCTCGTCCATCGCGGGCATAGGCTCGTTGCGGACGACAGCGTCATCATCAAGAGGAAGAACGGCATCCTCATCGGACGTTCGCCCGAGATCATTCGCCATATGCTCGAGATCCGCGGCGTCGGCATCATCAACGTCGAGCGTATGTTCGGCTCGGTGGCTGTCCGCGTCAATAAGTCGGTGGACGCCGTCTTCGAGCTCGTGGACTGGGAAGAAGGCAAGACCTATGAGCGCCTCGGCACGGAGGACCTCAAAGAGGAGATCCTCGGGGTCAGCCTGCCGAAACTGGAGATCCCCGTCAAAGCGGGCAGGAACCTCTTCGTTGTCATCGAGGCGGCAGTGGCGTCTCTCCGCTTGAAGGAGATGGGCTATAGCGCCCCCGTGGAGCTCGAAGAGAGACTTCGCAAGCAGGGCAACTGACGGATAAATCCCCGCGCCGCGCCATATACTATACCGTTTTTCGGAGGGTGTATGGAGCGAGTGACGGAATGGATGCGCCGCAGAGGCATTCGGTATAAAGAGGGTGTCTCGGGCGGCAGATTGACCACCTTCGGGAGCGGCGGCGCGGTCCGCGTCGTGGCGGAGCCGAAGGCTGACAAGGAAATAGCGGATATCATCGCCTTTCTCACGACAGGCGGCGTGCCGTATCGAGTCTTGGGCGGCGGCAGTAACGTCCTCCTGCCCGACGAAGACTATGACGGCGTCATCTTGCGCACGGCTCGGCTCGAGACCTTTTCGGTACGAGGCACAGACATCACGGTAGGCGCGGGGGTCAGGCTCCCCGTCTTCTCGAGGCGATGCGCCGCGCTCGCTCTCTCGGGAGCGGAATTCGCGGAAGGCATCCCGGGGACGGTCGTCGGCGCGGTGTATATGAATGCGTCGGCATTCGGATCTGGGATATCCGACGTTTTGCGGAGCGTGCGGCTACTATATGGCGGAGAGATCGTGACCTTGCCCGCCTCGGCGCTACCGATGGGCTATCATCGAGGGGGATTGCCGAAAGGTGCCGTGCTTTTGGGCGCCACCTTTCGACTGACGACAGGGGACGAGGACGGGATACTCGAAAGAATGCGCACGTTTGCGGCACGTAGAGCGGCGACACAGCCGCGCGAACGTTCGGCAGGGAGCGTATTCGCCCGAGCGGGGGAGACGCCCGCCGCGCTTCTCATCGAGAGAACGGGGCTGAAAGGCACTCGGCTCGGCGGTGCGGAACTATCGCGGAAACATTGCAATTTCATCGTGGATATGGGCGGCGCCACCACGACGGAGTATTACACGCTGGCGGAGAGGGTCCGCCACGAAGTCAGGAGGATCACGGGCGTCACGCTCGCATACGAAGTGGAGTTTATCAAATGCTGACGGATATGATGGCGAAAGAGGAATTGCATTCGCTCTTGGAGGGCGGGATCGGGGACGCATTCGTCTCCGCGCTTCTCACCTTCGGCGGGGAACTCGGTCGGGACGAGAAAGGGTATTACCTCTTGGTCACCACGCAGGACGACCTCGTCGCGCTCGCCTTCGCTCAGTACGTGAAAGACGGATATTCTTACGCGGTCGAGGTGGGAATGATCCAGCCGCCCGACAAGCGCCGCAATAAGATCTACTCGGTGGAAGTCAGAGGCAGGCGCGCCCTCGAGCTCCTCTCCGACCTCGGGAAGGTGAAACTGCTGAATGGCGCCGTCGTCTCGATGGATAACGGCGTGAAGAGCCGCATCTCTTCTCATAAGGACGCCGCGGAGTACGTCATCGCCGCCTATCTCTCCGTCGGCAGTATCAGCCGCGCGGGGAAGGGGGTGCGCGTCACCTTCTCCTTCGAGATCGAAGATTACGCGGACGCTTTCGCCGCCTTGCTCTTGCATTACGGCATTGCGCTGAATAAGAGCGAGAAAGCGGGGAAGTATTTCCTCAGCACACGGAGCGCGCAGATTATCAGCGATCTATTCGCCCTCGTCGGCGCGTCGAAATGCGCTCTCGCGATGCAGGACAAGATCATCACAAGCGAAGTGAAGAATAATATCCGCCGCGCGGAGCTATTAAACGCCGCGAACCTCGACAAGGCGATGATCGCCGCGGTGAAACAATATAACGACGTGAAATATTTGCAGTCGAGGAAGCGTCTCGCCCTCTTGCCGCCCGAGCTCAGGGTGGTGGCGGAGGCGAGGCTCAAGAATCCCGATCTCTCCCTCGAAGCCTTGCGGCAGAGCCTCCCCGAGAATATCTCGAAGAGCGGGCTGTATCATCGCTTCGAGAAGATCGCCGAGATCGTCAGACGAATGAAGGAGGAAGAAGAATGAAAGTAACGGTCACCGCCACGTCGGATCTGTCGCTTCCCTTGGCGAAGCGCATCGCGGAGACGGCATCCGCCACCCGCGCCGACGTCAGACTGCTTTATAAAGATAAAGGCGCCAATGCCAAGAGCCTGATGGGGATCATCTCGCTGTCCTATAAGAAGGGGAGCGTATTGACGCTCGTTGCGCTTGGAAAAGATGAGGAGAAAGCCGTGGAGTCCATCCGCGCGCTCCTATAGAGGATAACGATGGATAAACAGTTCGTACATTTACATTTGCATACGGAATACAGCCTACTGGACGGTGCCGCGAGGATAGACCGTCTCTTTCAGAAAGCCCGCAAGCTGAATATGCCCGCCGTCGCCATCACCGACCACGGGAATATGTACGGCGCGGTGGACTTCTACAATGCGGCGATCGCGGACTTCGAGAAGCAGGTGAAGAATGCCGTTTACGAGGAGAAAGTCGCCGCGGGCGAAGACATCTCTTTCGATGACGTCGTGCCCACCGCCGCGGATTACGAGAGGTTCAAGCACCTCAAGATCAAGCCCATCATCGGTTGCGAATTCTATATGTGCGAGAACCTTCACGTCAAGGATAAGACCAGCAATACCTATCACTTGATCCTTCTCGCGAAGAACGAGACGGGTTATTACAATCTCTGCAAGCTGAATACCATCGCTTGGGTGGACGGTTTTTATAACCATCCGAGGATCGACTTCGATGCGTTGAAGGCTCACTCCGAAGGGCTCATCTGTCTCTCCGCCTGTATTGCGGGCATATTGCCGCGCGCCATTCAGAATGAGGACTTCGAGAAAGCGTATTCTCTCGCTCGGTGGTTCAAGGAAGTTTTCGGTGAGGACTATTATTTCGAGATCCAGAATCATGACATCCCCTTGGAGAAGAAGGTGGGCGTGAACCTCCTCAAAATGAGCAAGGAGCTCGGCATCAAGGTGGTCGCCACCAACGACGTCCACTATATCGACAAAGACGACGCCGAGATGCAGGACGTCCTGATCTGTATCGGCACGGCGCACTACATCGACGACGAGACGCGTATGCGGATGAACGGTCCGTATTACTACTTCAAGAGTTACGACGAGATGTTGGAGCTATTTCCCAATCTCCCCGAAGCCTTGGGCACCACCCTCGAGATCGCGGAGAAATGCAACGTGGATATCAAATTCCATCTGTCTCTTTCCCCGCCGTATCGTCCCTCTACGGGAGAAGAGCCCCCGGAATACCTGCGTCGCCTTGCCTATGAGGGCATCGTGAAGAGGTACCCGGTACTTACGGACGAGATCCGCGAGAGGATGGAGTACGAGCTCTCCGTCATCATCGACATGGGATTCGCGGAGTATTACCTCATCGTGTGGGACTTCATCGATTACGCCCGCCGTCACGGCATCCCCGTCGGCGCAGGACGTGGCAGCGGCGTGGGCAGTATCATCGCGTACGCCATCGGCATCACGAACGTGGACCCGCTCAGATTCAACTTGATCTTCGAGCGCTTCCTGAATAAAGAGAGAGTCTCCAACCCCGACTTCGATATCGACTTCTGCATGGAAGGCAGGGAAGAGGTCATCCAGTACGTTCGCGAGAAGTACGGCTACGAGCGCGTGACGAGGATCATCACCTTCGGTACCCTCGCCGCCAAGCAAGCCATCAAGGACGTCGCGAGGGTCTATCGCATTCCGTATGCCGACGTGGACAAGCTGGTCAAGATGCTTCCCGACATCACGGGCAAGATGAGCATCAAAGGCATCCTCGGCAGAGACGATAAACACCCCGACCAAAAGAGCGCCGACGTCATCCAACTCTATGAGAGCGACCCCACCATCCGCAAGGTGCTGGATATGGCGCTGAAGGTCGAGGGTATGCCGAGAAATACCGGTATGCACGCGGCGGGCGTCGTCATCTGTAAAGAGATCGTGGGTGATTACGTCCCCTTGCAACGGAACGGAGAAGTGGTCACCACCCAGTACCCGAAAGATCAGGTGGAAGCCCTCGGTATGCTGAAAATGGACTTCTTGGGGCTGGTCACGCTGACCGACGTCAATAAAGCCAAACAGTATATCAAAGCCAATCACGGCGTGGATATCGACTTCCACGAGCTCGGCTACGATAACCCCGAAGTGTATAAGCTCATTTCCTCGGGCGATACCGACTCTGTGTTCCAGCTCGAAAGCGGCGGTATGAAACGATTCATGACCCAGCTTCGTCCGAACTCTTTGGAAGACGTCATCGCAGGTATCTCCCTTTTCCGTCCCGGTCCGATGAAGAGCATCCCGACCTACGTCGAGAATAAGAATAACCCCGAAAAAGTCGAGTATTTGGACGAAAGATTGCGCCCCATCTTGGAGATGACCTACGGCTGTATGGTCTATCAAGAGCAGGTCATGCAGATCGCGCGTGAGATCGCGGGCTACAGCTACGGCCGCGCCGACATCCTGCGCCGTATCATGAGCAAGAAGAATGCGAAAGCGATGGAAGAGCAGAAGAAGGTCTTCTTCTACGGGTCTCCCGCCGATCCCGCCAAGAAACTCACCGCCGTGGAGGGCGCCTTGAAGCGCGGTATCAGCGAGGAAGTGGCGACGAAACTATTCGATCAGATGACCGACTTCGCGCAGTATGCTTTCAATAAGTCGCACGCCGCGGCTTACGCCGTCTTGACTTACGAGACGGCATATCTCAAGAAATACTATACGCCGGAATATATCTCCGCCGTTATCAACGACCGTATCACGAACCCGAAGGAGGTGGCGAAATACGTCAACTACCTGAGGACGAAAGGCTACGCCGTATTGTCCCCCGATATCAACGAAGGAGACGTCTTCTTCACCACCGACGGCAAGACCGTGCGTTTCGGTCTCGTCGCGGTCAAAGCGGTGGGCGAGGACGCCGCGCGCCACGTCGTGGAAGAGAGGAAAAATGGGGGTCCTTATAAGAGCCTGTCCGACTTCTTCCGTCGTCAGACCGTGATGCCGAACCGCGCGATGATCGAGAACCTCATCAAAGCGGGCGCTTTCGACTGCCTCGGTGAGACGCGTGCCACCTTGCTCGCGAATTACGATCAGGTGATGGGCGCCACCTCGGAAGACAACAAGCGCAAGATGTCCGGTCAGTTCTCTCTCTTCGACGAGATAGACAGCCTGAACAGCGACGTGGACATCGTTCGTTTGAAAGAGCTCTCGAGGAGGCAGATCCTCGACAACGAGTTCGAGGTGCTGTCACTTTATCTCTCCGGGCACCCCTTGGAGGATTACGCCGCCGCGTATAAGAGCATCGGTTTCTCCACCGCGCAGGTGGCGGAGCTCGAAGATGCCGCAGTCGCCCAGCAGGAAGGAGAGGACGTGATGGTGGACGTGAATGCTCTCGACGGACAGGATGTCCTCGCCGCAGGTATGCTCATCGACGTCACGAAGAAGGTGGACAAGCAAGGGAAAGAATGGGCTTTGATGAAGCTCCAAGACCTCGACGGCACTAT
>JAFTBD010000093.1 GCA_017455385.1 Clostridia bacterium | reverse complement strand
CGTTATCGAGTTTTACACCGCCCAAAGAGGAGAATTTAACGGTATCGGATATCTCGATGGAGTCGCGTTCAGAGACTTCCTGCCCTGCCTTCCGGGCAGATTTCCCGTTGACGGTCACACCGCCCGTTTTCACGATATTTGCGGCACGGGTACGCGTGCAACCCAGTCGCTCCGCAACGTATTGATCCAGCCTCATAATAGGATCTTCTCGGCAATGGAGACCGCATCCAAACCGTATTCTTTCTGCAATTCGGACACCTTGCCAAAGGTAACGTAAGTATTCGGTAGTGTGATAGGCGTCACGTCATAGTCCATCGTCATCAATTTCTCGGAAAGCGAACCCGAGAAAACGACGTCTTCCGCAACGAATAGCTTCTTATCTTTATATACATTCAAGAAGGACAGGTCAACGGGCGAAATGAAACGAGCATTGACGACTGTTATATCTCTGCCCTTCGCTTTAAGTATATCCGCCGCAGCGAGCGCATTCTCGACCATACGAGGTCCGTGCGCAATGAGAACGTCACCATCTCCCCTGCGGAGCACTCTCCAAAACGGAAAGTTTCCATCCGTCGGAATGCCCGTGTCGGCATTGCCTTTCGGATAGCGAATGACCTTTACGCCCGCCCTTTTCACGCTCCATTCGAGCATGGCTTCGAGTTCTTGATAAGAAGACGGCGACATAATGGTCACGTTCGGGATCGCAGACAACAAGTTGAGGTCATAGATCCCTTGGTGCGATTCACCGTCCTCGCCGACGATGCCCGCGCGATCCACGAGAAGCGTCACATCCAATCCGTCCAAGGAAACGTCATATAGGAGTTGGTCGTATGCGCGTTGCAAGAAGGTGGAATAAATGCCGACGTATGGCTTATATCCCGCACGAGCCAATGACGCAGCGACCGTGATCGCCGTGCTCTCGGCGATGCCGACGTCGATAAAGCTCTCGGGAAACCGGGACTCGAAATGCGCAAGCCCCGTTCCGATCGCCATAGCCGCCGCAACCGCCACGATACGAGGGTCCTTCTCGCGTAAGCGCGCAAGAGTCTTGCCGATCGTAGGACCGAAAGAAACGTGATCCCCTTCGCCCCGCGGTGATACGCCGTGCAATTTTAACGGATTCAACTCTGCGGGTGCATAGCCTTTCCCTTTATTGGTGACGACGTGAACGATAAGGGGATCCTTGCTCTCTTTTGCGAGGGCAAACGCCTCAGTGAGCATAGAAATATCATGTCCGTCTATCGGTCCGAGGTAATCGAGTTCATATTGCGAGAAAGGGCTCTCGGCGCCACGGAGGATGCGTCCTGCGTAGGCTTTGCCGCGAAGCTTCTCCAAATATTCGGGAATACTGCCGACGCCTGCGGAAATGGAATAAGTATTATCATTGATAACGATGATCTGCTTGCCCGTGGACGCAACGAGATTCAATCCTTCCGCCGTCTCCCCATTCACCATCACACCGTCGCCCACGACGGAAATAACCTCGTGATCCTCACCGGACAGCTTCCGCGCCATCGTATAGCCGCAACAGGCGGAGACCGCATTCCCCGCGTGTCCGCCGACGAAATGATCGTATTTGCTCTCCGATGGCTTCGGAAAACCGCTGATACCGCCATAGGCACGCAGACGATCGAAGTCCGCATTTCTGCCTGTGAGTATCTTATAGGCATAGGCTTGGTGCCCGACGTCGAATACGATCTTGTCTCGATCGGGATCGAATACTTTAAGCAACGCGACGATGAGCTCCACCGCTCCGAGAGACGCACCGATATGACCTCCGTTCTGTAACGAAACGGAAATGATCCGCTCACGCACCTCTTCGGCGAGAAGGGAAAGATCCGCAAGGGACAGCCTCTTTATGTCAGTCGGAAGATTTAGTTTTTTTAGCATTTTTCTTTTCCTTCCTATCCTCTCCGGTGAAGAAGCAAATGATACGCGCGGTGAGCATCACCATTTCCTTGGAATTCTTGATGGCGACCGTCTTCTCGAACGCCTTCCCGCCTACCGTTAGCGCGGCGATAAAAGCGCTCGCGATGATGGAATATAATAATTGATATGTATCACCGGCATAGGCGATGATACGAATGACGATCGCCGCGGAACACGCGCCAGAAACAACACCGCAAATGTCACCGATGACGTCACAACAGATACTGCTGACCTTCTCGGAATTCTGCACAAGTTTTAAAGCGCGCTTACTCCCGGGGACTTTCCTTGCCGCCATAGCGGTCAAAGGTCCGACGTCACAATTCGTGACCGACACGCCGATCCCGTCGAAAATGATACTGATGATAACGAGCAAGATACAGATCAAAAGCGCAACGACGAGGTTGCTCTTCGTGGAGATGATCTCCGTAAAAAAGCTGAAAAACGCAGACAAAAAGAGTGTGATCACAGTAACTTTCAGCGGCCAAAGATTACGCTTCGCCGTGCGATGCTTTTTCCCGTCTTTCGGGAGGTCGGATGCTTCTCGGAGTTCCTCCTCCGGTATCTGCTCTTCGTCTTTCAACCGATATACTCCTTTCAGTCGGTGGTGGCAACGTAAGTAAACCTTGCGCCATAGGTCCGGTAGGATTTCCCCAAGCGGAACGCGTCGTCGCCGAACGCGCAGTTTCCTTTTGATCCACTCGGCGCGAGTCACCCCTAACGCAACCGGATCACCACTAAGGTCGCACTATAATCCTTACTTTGCCGAAAACAGTCTAGAAGATTTCCTTAACAGCACGCACACGACTTATCCTCTTTTGCAAAATGGGTTTCAGGGGCAATCACCGGATCACGTCTGCCGACATGAAGGGTGTGGTTCCCCATCCGCCCAGTCCACTCAAGGCAGGCTACGCTGCACACAGCTTTGACACCGCATTGCAGGTTTAATCCTATACAGTGCCCGCAAGCGACCACCGTGATAGGTCTCCACGAAAAGTGGGTCGGCTTCCGTATGCCGTTACGAAACGCCCACAATTCTTAACTCCCAGCATCGACCCGAATTTGGGCAAAACGAGCCAACACAAGAAACTTCATCGATGTGCCCTACGACGGTCTTTTAACCCCGCCCTCGTATATGCGCGTTCTGACTAGAATACTGCACCACCGTATAATTATATTAACACAACTTGTAGAATAATTACAAGCGAAAACCCAAAGAGACAGCTCCTGCACGGCAGACTGTCACTTGTCACCTTCCCCTTCCTGCGGCTCGGCAGGCGCTGTCGGCGTCTCGCGGATCGTCAAAAGGTAAGAAATCAAACTGACGAGATTCTCGCTGCCCTCGATGTCTTTTACGCTGTCGATGGCGACGTCACGCTCCAAGGCGACGAATTCCGCGGCGGATTCCGGCGTAAAGGTGGAGAGCATCGTAAGACAAGGCTTTTTCTCCTTCCCGTCCGCTCCCTTCTCGTCCTGCTTGATATCGTCGAGATCGTCTTTAAGTTGGAACGCGACACCGAGATACGTGCCGCATTTCAAGAGCGCAGTCAACTTATCTTCCGATAGTCCCGCGACGAATGCGCCTGCGCCGAGCGCCGCTTGGAAGAGCGCGCCCGTTTTCGCGGAGTACATATTGATATAATCTTCGCGCTTGAACTGCTTCTTGATCTCTTCGTCTACGTCATAGCTCTGCCCGCCGACCATTCCCATATAGCCTGCGCGAACCATTATGCAGCTGATGGCTGTGATATAACCGCCTATATTTTTCGCCTTCGTGGCATTGCCGAGCATATACTCGTAGGCATAATTTAAGAGAGCGTCGCCCGCAAGGACGCCGATGGCTTCGCCGTAAACGGCGTGGGTGGAAGGTCTACCGCGACGCATATCGTCGTCATCCATACACGGCAGATCATCGTGCACGAGGGAATACGTGTGCACCAGCTCGATCCCGACCATCAAAGGATAGACATCGTCATAAGTCAAGCCGCCCATCTCTGCGGCGATCAAGAGCAAGAACGGACGCAGGCGCTTGCCCCCGCCGTTCGTCGCGTATTTCATCGCGGAAACGAGAGGACCGCCCTTCAGCTCATTCATCGTCTTCTCAAGGTCGCTATTAAACTTTTTCGCAAATTCGGCGAGAACGTCTTCAATCATTGTCATTTACCTCGAAAGCCGTATCGGCAAGTTTCCCGAGCTCGTCCGAGAGAAGAGTGATCTTCCCTTTTCCATCTTTCAAGATCTCGATCGCTTCTTTGGAGAGTTCCAACCCTCTGTTATAGAGCGCGATGCCTTCTTCAAGCGGGAGATCTCCGCGCTCAAGCGTGGCGGAAATGTTCTCGAGTTCGTCCAGTATTTCTTCAAATTTCATTTTTCAGCTCCTTTATCAGTGCTTTTGCCATGCCGTCTTTGGCACGGATCGTTACCTCATCTCCGACGTACAGCTCACCTATCGATACGACTTTCTTCCCGTCTTTGGAGAGAGACATATAACCTTTTTGTAATATATTCAGCGGGTTACAGCCTGCATAACGCAAGAGCAATTTCTCAAGCACGCTTTCTTTCTTCGTGCAAAACATCTTCCCTGCGCTCTCGATCGCATGCATGGACAGACGAAGTCTCGACTCGTTCTTATCGAGCAGTCTTCCACCACCGGCGATGAATGACTTGACGACGCCCGAGAAACGATCCTCCTCGGCGTGCAAAATCTTCTCCGAGGCAAGCGCGATGCGAGACATCAGAGAAAACACAGCCGCGATATATTCTTCTTCGTTATAAGCGATCATATGCGCGGCAGCCGTGGGTGTGGCGGCACGCGCATCCGCGGCAAGGTCGGACAGCGAGAAATCTGTCTCGTGACCGACGGCGGAAATGACGGGCGTAACGCAATCATAGATCGCTCTCGCCACTTTCTCCGTATTGAACGGCGCCAAGTCCTCGAAAGAACCGCCGCCGCGGGCAACGATGATGACGTCGAAGGCTCCGTCCGACTTTCTGAGTGCGCCGGCGATCTCGTTTTCCGCGCCTTCGCCTTGGACTCGAACGTTATAAACGTGCAAGTTGATACCTTGATTGACGTTTCGGGTCGTGCGATAAATATCGCGGATGACCGCACCCGTCTTGCTGGTGATGACGCAGACGTCTTTCGGGAATCTCGGAACGGCGACTTTATGCGCTTCATCGAAAATACCTTCCGCGAGAAGCTTAGCTTTCAATTTCTCAAGCTCGACATGCAATTGTCCGACACCGACGGGCTGGACCGAAAGGACATTAAACGACAGTTTCCCCGTCTTCTCGTAATAATCGGGACTGCCTTTTACGAGGATGCTGTCTCCGTCTTTCGGCACGTAAGTCTTACGATATTGAAATAAATTACAGGAAACGGCGGCATTCGCCCCTTTCAAGGTAAAATAAGCGTGAGGTCCCGAGATCTTGAATCCCGAGACTTCACCGAATACGGTGATACCGTGGAGCATTTCCTCGGCATCGAATATCGAATGGATATAATGATTGAGTTCTTCTACGCTGAGAGCCTTATTGAACATTTCGTTTTGCCGCTTTCATCGTGTTCGCCATGAGCATAGCGATGGTCATCGGTCCGACGCCGCCCGGAACGGGGGTGATGAATCCGCATTTCTCGCGCACGGAGTCGAAGTCCACGTCGCCGCAGAGTTTCCCTTCCGCATTGCGGTTGATACCGACGTCGATGACGACGGCGCCCTCTTTCACCATATCGGCGGTGATAAGCTTCTCCTTGCCGACCGCGACGACCAAAACGTCCGCCTGACGAGTGAAACTGCCGAGATCAGTCGTCTTGCTGTGACAGATGGTGACGGTGGCATTATTCTGCAAGAGCATCATCGCGACGGGCTTACCGACCTCATTCGATCTGCCGACGACGACCGCGTGCTTACCCGCAAGATTGATCCCCGTGCTCTTGATGAGTTGAATGATGCCGAGTGGCGTGCAAGAATACAGCCCGTCTCTGTCATCGAGCATCAGAGCACCGATATTCTCCGCGCCGAAACCGTCCACGTCTTTTCTGCGATTTATAAGGGGCAATATCCGCTTCGCATTCAAATGTGAAGGAAGCGGCAATTGAACGAGGATGCCATCCGTGGCGATATCCTTATTCAATTTGTCGATGAGACGCACTAATTCGCCTTCTTCGGTGGTCGCAGGCAACTTATACGACTG